>JAHJUC010000166.1 GCA_018829385.1 Alphaproteobacteria bacterium | reverse complement strand
GACGAGGGCCATGCTCGGTCCCGTCGATGGTGTCTTCGACCGGGCAGCCTTCGTTGCCCTGCCCCGAGACATGCGCACGGCATACGCACCCCACATTACGCATATCAGCGGCAAGGCGCCGCATTTGCTCATTACGTTCGATTACGACACCTCGGTGCTCGACGGGCCACCCTTTTCCATTGATAGCGACGAACTCGAACAGCGGTACGGCGACAGCTACCAGCTCTCGACATTGGCGATGGATGGCGTGGCCGGAGGATTCAAGGGCCTCGAAGCGTTCGAACGGGTCTGGTTGCTCAAGCCGCTGACACCATGAAAATGGCTCATAAAATCAATCCATTGAGCCGGACTTCGCCGAGCCGCCTACCATAGCCTGGCCCGTGGCTCGGGCCAGAACCGCCACAAGGCCAGCGTCACGACGGTGCAGGCGATGGCCAGCAAGAGCCAGCCGGTCAGGCTTTCAGAGCTTCGGGCGCTGTCCGGATCGAGCGGCACCATGAACCTTTGCGCGACGATCGCCGCCAATGCGCTTGCCAGGCCGGCAATCAACATCGGCATGAAGGCAACCAGCCCGCCCAGCCCCAGGGTACCCGGTGTGGTCAGCCAGAGCTTGGTAAACCCCTCCGCCATCACGGCGGACATGAGCGGAAGCAGCAAGACCAGCATCGCCGCGCTATTGAACGTGAACGCCAAGCCGGCAAGTTTCACGACCCCGATCGCAATCATGCCGACGGCGTAGCCGACTGTCATTATCACCAATTGAAAAAGCAGTTCCATGAAACCACCGGCTTGAATGTTTGGTCAGGACTGAAATCTTGCTATGAACAGGCATTGCGATTGATCGACCGGCGAACAGTCTATCAACGGGATCCATCTCTTTTTCAAGGTCGGCGTCTTGGTTTGCGAGCATCTACATCCTTTGGAACAGGCACTGCTGGCTGCCGGGATCGAGGAAACCTACCGTGGCCAGCCATGGTCGAGGAACTGTCGCGAATGGGTCTATTTCGACACCGTCCTCGACACCGACGCAATCATGCATCGCTTCGCGTTCCCGGACTGCGTAGAGATAGTTGAGAACACGGATCCGAAATCCGGCTTGGAACACGGACTTTTCTGCAGCTTTTGCAAGGATGCAGTGATGAGCAACGTCAACGCCAGGAGCAAATTCGGTTAGAGCGCCGGATCGGTTCTATCCCGCAGTGGCGGCCTTCTCCGGCCGCCGGATCTTGCCCAGCGCCGCCACCACCATCGGCTTGAAGCCTTCGGTGCTCTCGTCGGTGATCTCGAACAGTTGCGCCCGCATGCGCGGATCCCAGAACTTGTTGATGTGGTCGGCGACGCCCTCGATCTGCTCGCTCTCCGGCTGCGAGGCAAAGAAGGTGGCGATCTGGTTGGCCTGGTAGCGCAGTTTGTCAGGCGACATCGCTTTCGACTCCTTGTCTGATCCGGTCGGGCCGGGTGAAAATCTCGAAATCCGCTCCACGGGCGATGCCGACCAGCGTCAGGCCCGAGGCTTCGGCTGTCCTGACCGCAAGCGCGGTCGGCGCGGAGACCGCGATCAGCAGACCGGTGCCGGCGATCACCGCCTTCTGCACCATGTCGACCGAAACACGGCTGGTGATAACAATGGCGCCGTCCGAAGCCCTTGCGCCGGAGCGCGCAACGGCGCCGATCAGTTTGTCGAGCGCATTGTGGCGGCCGACATCCTCGCGCACGCAAACCATGCCCTTGCCCGGGTGATAGAAACCTGCCGCGTGCACCGCGCCGGTTTCGGCGCGAAGCTTCTGCTGCATCGACAGCGAGCGCACGGCCTCGCGAATATCGTCGCTGCCAAAAGCCAGCTCCACCGCCTTGCGGTCCGGCAAGGCCCTGAGCGCTTCCTCGATCGATTCAATGCCGCAGAGGCCACAGCCGACCGGTCCGGCCATCTTGCGGCGGCGGGCTGAAAAGGCCGCCTGCAGCCCTTCGGCAAGCTGCATCTGGATGTCAAAGCCCTGATCCGCCTGGACGATTTCCATCGACACGATATCCTCTGGCGCGCGGATGATGGCTTCCGACAGCGCAAATCCGATGCCGAAATCCTCGAGATCATCCGGCGTCGCCATCATCACGGCCTGGGTGGTGCCGCCAAAGGACAGCGCGACGGGCACCTCCTCGGGCAGGGCCCGCGAACCCGGCATGGCAACCCCTGCCCTCACCGCAATGCGGGGCGCAACCGCCGTGCTGGGGATGGCTCTTGCCATGTCGCGTCCTCCCGGATGCCTGACCCCGCCGCTATTCAGCGGGCTCAAGCGCGTCTTCCCTGGCAATCCGCCGGGATTGCGTGGCTTGCGCCTCGTAATCCTGCTGCCAGGCCGTCGGTCCGTTCGACGGCGACACCTGCACCGCCGTCACCTTGTATTCGGGGCAGTTGGTGGCCCAGTCGGTGAAATCGGTGGTGATCACGTTGGCCTGGGTGCCGGGATGGTGGAAGGTGGTGTAGACCACGCCGGGCGCCACGCGTTCGGTGATGGTGGCGCGCAACGCCGTCTCGCCCGAGCGGCTCGACAGCTTGACCCAGTCATCCTGGTGGATGCCGCGCTGTTCGGCGTCATGCGGATGGATCTCGAGCCGGTCCTCGCCGTGCCAGGCGACGTTGTCGGTGCGCCGTGTCTGCGCGCCAACATTGTACTGGCTCAGAATCCGGCCGGTGGTCAAAAGCAGCGGGAAGCGCGGACCGGTGCGCTCGTCGGTGGCGACATATTCGGTGCGGATGAACTTGCCCTTGCCGCGCACGAAGCCATCGAGATGCATGACCGGCGTGCCGTCCGGCTTCGCCTCGTTGCAGGGCCACTGCACCGAGCCCTTTTCTTCCAGCAGCTGGTAGTTGACGCTGGCGAAGCTCGGCGTGGTGGCGGCAATTTCATCCATGATTTCAGAGGGATGATTGTAGTTCCAGCTCAGCCCCATGGCCTGCGCCAGCTTCAGCGTCACTTCCCAGTCGGCAAGGCCGTTCTTGGGTGCCATGACCCGGCGGACACGGTTGATGCGGCGTTCGGCATTGGTGAAGGTTCCGTCCTTCTCGAGGAAGGTCGAGCCCGGCAGGAACACATGGGCGTAGTTGGCGGTCTCGTTCAGGAACAGGTCGTGGACGACGACGCATTCCATCGCCTCGAGCCCGGCCTTGACGTGCTTGGTGTCGGGATCGGACTGCAGGATGTCCTCGCCCTGGATGTAGATGCCGCGGAAGGTGCCGTCGACGGCTGCATCGAGCATGTTGGGGATGCGAAGGCCGGGTTCCGGGTTCAGCTCCACGCCCCAGAGCTTCTCGAACACGTCGCGCACTTCCGTGCCGGAAATGTGCCGGTAACCCGGCAGTTCGTGCGGGAACGAGCCCATGTCGCAGGCCCCCTGGACGTTGTTCTGGCCGCGGAGCGGGTTCACGCCGACGCCGGGACGGCCGAT
>JAHJUC010000165.1 GCA_018829385.1 Alphaproteobacteria bacterium | reverse complement strand
CGTCGGCGCCTGCGTCGGTATGCGCGGCAGCCGCGTGCAGGCCGTCGTTGGCGAGCTGCAGGGCGAGAAGATCGACATCATCCCGTGGTCGCCGTCGCCTGCAAGCTTCATCGTCAACGCGCTGCAGCCGGCCGAAGTGACGAAGGTGGTGCTTGACGAAGACGCCGAGCGGATCGAGGTCGTGGTGCCCGACGAGCAGCTGTCGCTGGCCATCGGCCGCCGCGGCCAGAACGTCCGCCTTGCCTCGCAGCTGACCGGTTGGGACATCGACATCCTGACCGAGGAAGAAGAGAGCCAGCGCCGCCAGAAGGAATTCAACGAGCGCACGCAACTGTTCATGGAAGCGCTCGATGTCGACGAGATGGTCGGCCAGGTGCTCGCCTCCGAAGGCTTCAGCCAGGTCGAGGAAGTTGCCTATGTCGATATCGGCGAAATAACCGCGATCGAGGGCTTCGACGAGGAAACCGCCAACGAGCTGCAGACCCGCGCCCGCGAGTATCTCGACAAGGTCGAGGCCGAACTCGATGCCAAGCGCAAGGAGCTGGGCGTCGAGGACGAGCTGCGCTCGATCCCCGGCATGACCACGCAGATGATGGTGGCGCTCGGTGGCGACGGCATCAAGACGGTCGAGGACTTCGCCGGCTGCGCCGTTGACGATCTGACCGGCTGGTCAGAGCGCAAGGATGGCGAAACCAAGCGGTTCGAAGGCCTGTTCACCGGTCTCGACATCACGCGCGCCGAAGCCGAACAGATGATCCTGCAGGCGCGTCTCGCCATAGGCTGGATCACCGAGGACGAACTGGTCACCGAGGAAGAAGAGGCCGTCGAGGCTGACGGCGACGTGGAAGCGGGCGGCGACGAGGCCTGAGGCCCGGCGTTCCCGGAGGCAGTGCGGTGAAGGTCAGGATCGAACCCGTGAACGACCGGATGTGCATAGTGACCAGGGAGCGTGGCCAGCCGGATGATCTGATCCGGTTTGTCGCAGGGCCTGACGGATCCGTGGTTCCCGACTTGCGCCACGCCCTTCCGGGGCGCGGCTGCTGGGTGACGGCGGAGCGGTCGGTGGTTGACCAGGCGGTCAAGCGCAAGCTTTTCGGCCGGGCGCTCAAGACGGAAGTGACCACCGATCCCGATTTGGGTGGTATGGTTGACAGGCTGCTCTGTGACAGCCTTTTCGGTATGATGAACCTGGCGCGAAAATCGGGCCAGTTCATCACCGGATCTGGTAAGGTGGAGGACGCCATACGCTCCGGCGCAGCACGTGCGCTGATGCATGCGACCGATGCGGCGGACGACGGCGTACGCAAATTGCGCCAGGCCAATACGGCGCGGGCCATGGGGGTCACTGAGGCGGAGATACCCGTCTTTCGGCTGTTTTCGGCCGACGAATTAGCGCTTGTCATGGGCGAAGGCGCTTTTATCCATGCCGCCGCGCTTGCAGGGCAGGCCGGTGAGGGTGTAGTGAAGCGCGCAAAGATGCTTGCGCGCTACAGGAACGGTCCCGATGCGGGGCCGGCCTAAAACGGGCTAAGGGGTGTAATACCCCGGATGCGATCGATCAAGAAGCCGGCGCGCACGGGTGCGATGCGGTTTCCCGCGGAAACGGATACGGAATGAGCGACAGCAACGACGACAAGACAATCAGTGTTACCGGCAAGAAGACCTTCTCGCTGAAGCGCCCCTCTGTGGAACAGGGGATGGTTCGCCAGGAGATGGGCCGTGGCCGTACCAAGGCGGTTGTGGTGGAGACGCGCAAGCGCCGCATCAACCGTCCCGAGGATGACAAGCCGGTGCCACCGGTTACCCTCAAGCCGCGGCCGGCCCCTGCCGCCGAAAAACCGGCTGAGCCGGCGCCTGCGGCGGCACCCAAGCCTGCACCAAGCGCTACGGCGCCATCTGCTCCTGCAGCCTCCCCGCGTGCACCGGCGCCCAAGCCTGCGCCACGTGGCGCGGTGCTCAACCAGCTCTCGGCCAGCGAAGTCGAAGCGCGTCGCCGCGCCTTGCAGGACAGCCGCGTCCGTGACGTCGAGGAACGCAAGCGCGCCGAGGAAGAAGCCGCGCGCCGCGCCGAGGAAGATGCCCGCCGCGCTGTGGAGGACGCCGAGAAGGCCCGCCTCCAGGCTATAGAAGACGCCCGTCTTGCAAAGGAAGCCGAGGCCGAAGCTCTTGCCGCCGAGGAAGCCGCGGTCAATGCGCCGGCCGAAGCCGTGCCGCCTGTTGCAGAGGAAACGCCGCGCAGCCGCCGGCGCGAAACCGAGGAAGATGAAGCCCCGTCGCGCCCCGGCGCAGCTGCCCGTCCCGGTGGCCCGGCGCGTCCGGGTGCCAAGGTTGTTCGCCCTGAAACCCCCAAGCCGGCACGTCCGAAGGCGGAAGAAGACCGCCGTCGCGGCAAGCTGACCTTGACCGCCGCTCTCAATGACGACGGCAATTCGCGCGGGCGCTCGCTGTCGGCCATGCGCCGCCGTCAGGAAAAGATGCGCCGCTCGATGATGCAGGAGCCGCGCGAGAAGATTGCTCGCGAAGTGCAGCTGCCCGAGACCATCACCATCCAGGAACTCTCGCAGCGCATGGCCGAACGGTCGGTCGATGTGATCAAGTACCTGATGAAGGAAGGCCAGATGATGAAGCCGGGCGACGTCATTGACGCCGACCTCGCCGAACTGATTGCCGGTGAATTCGGCCACACTGTCCGCCGCGTGTCGGAATCCGACGTCGAGCTTGGCATTTTCAATGTCGAGGACGAAGGTGGCGAGATGGTTTCCCGCCCGCCGGTGGTCACCATCATGGGTCACGTCGACCACGGCAAGACCTCGCTGCTCGACGCCATCCGCGACGCCAATGTCGTTTCCGGCGAGGCCGGTGGCATCACCCAGCACATCGGTGCCTACCAGGTCGAGAAGAACGGCCAGCTGATCACCTTCATCGATACGCCGGGCCACGCCGCCTTTACCGCGATGCGTGCCCGTGGCGCCCAGGCCACCGACATTGCCATTCTGGTGGTTGCCGCCGACGACGCCGTGATGCCGCAGACGATTGAATCGATCAATCATGCCAAGGCTGCCGGAGTTCCGATCATCGTGGCGATCAACAAGATCGACAAGCCGACGGCTGATGCGCAGAAGGTCCGGACCGATCTGCTGCAGCACGAGGTCTTCGTCGAAAGCATGGGCGGCGAGGTTCTCGACGTCGAGGTTTCGGCGACCAAGAAGCTCAATCTCGACAAGCTGCTTGATGCCATCCTGCTGCAGGCCGAAGTGCTCGATCTCAAGGCCAATCCGGATCGCACCGCCGAAGGCGTCGTGATCGAGGCCAAGCTTGATCGCGGCCGCGGCTCGGTTGCCACCGTTCTGGTCCAGACCGGTACGCTCAAGCCCGGTGAAATCCTCGTGGCCGGCGATCAGTGGGGCCGTGTGCGCGCACTGGTCAATGACCGCGGCGAACACGTCAAGGAAGCGGGACCCGCTTTCCCGGTCGAAATCCTCGGCCTTCAGGGCACGCCGCAGGCCGGCGACCGCTTTGCCGTGGTCGAAAACGAAGCCCGGGCGCGCGAGATCGCCGAATACCGCCAGCGGCTTGCTCGCGACAAGGCAGCCGCCCGCCAGAGCGGAACCCGTGGTTCTCTCGAGCAGATGATGACCCAGCTGCAGGATACCGGCAGCAAGGAATTCCCGCTGCTGGTCAAGGGCGACGTGCAGGGCTCGATCGAAGCCATTGCCGGCGCTATCGACAAGCTCGGGACCGACGAAGTCCGGGCCCGGATCATCCATTCTGGCGCCGGCGCCATCACCGAATCCGATATCTCGCTTGCCGAGGCTTCAGGCGCGGCGATCATCGGCTTCAACGTCCGCGCCAACAAGCAGGCCCGCGATGCGGCCGAACGCGACGGCGTCGAGATCCGCTACTACAACATCATCTACGATCTGGTGGATGACGTGAAAGCGGCGATGTCGGGCATGCTGTCGCCGGAACGTCGCGAGACCTTCCTTGGCAATGCCGAGATCCTCGAGGTGTTCAACATCACCAAGGTCGGCAAGGTCGCCGGTTGCCGCGTCACCGAAGGCAAGGTCGAACGCGGTGCGGGCGTCCGCCT
>JAHJUC010000164.1 GCA_018829385.1 Alphaproteobacteria bacterium | reverse complement strand
GATCTCAAGCCGCATCGGGGATCGCTCGCGCCGCGCGATGACCTTGCCTCGCGCCATCACCATCAGCCTCGTCGCCCGCAAGCGGATCGCCTCGATCGGGTTGCCGGCGTCGAGCACCACGAGATCGGCGCGCTTGCCGACGTCGAGGCCATAGTCGTCAAGCCCCATGATCGCGGCACTTTCGGTGGTCACCATCTCGTAGCAGCGCCGCATGTCGGCGGGGCTGGTCATCTGCGCAACATGCAAGCCCATGAACGCGACATCCAGCATGTCGGCCGTGCCCAGCGAATACCATGGATCGAGCACGCAATCCTGACCGAACCCGACCCGGATACCATGCTTGAGCATTTCCGGCACCCGCGTCATCCCGCGCCGCTTCGGATAGGCGTCATGCCGGCCCTGCAGCGTGATGTTGATCAGCGGATTGGGAATTGCCGCCACTTCGGCCTCCGCAATCAGCGGCAGCAGCTTGGAGACATAGTAATTGTCCATCGAATGCATCGAGGTGAGATGCGATCCCGCCACCCTGCGCTGCAGCCCGAGCCGCTGCGTCTCATAGGCCAGTTGTTCGATATGCCGCGACAACGGATCGTCGGTCTCGTCGCAGTGCATGTCGACCATCAACCCGCGCTCGGCGGCAATTTCACAGAGCTCGGTCACCGAAGCGCGCCCGTCCGCCATGGTACGCTCGAAATGCGGAATACCACCGACGACGTCGACACCAAGATCAAGTGCGCGGATCGTGTTTTCCCGCGCCTTCGGCGACCGGTAAAGCCCGTCCTGCGGAAACGCCACCAGTTGCAGATCGATGTAGTGCGCGATCTCCTGTCTGACTTCGAGCAAGGCCTCGACCGCCAGCAGCCGGTCGTCGCAGACATCGACATGGGTGCGGATGGCGAGCAGGCCCATCGAGGCCGCCCAGTCGCAATAGGCAAGCGCGCGGCTCTTCACCGCCTCATGGGTCAGAAGCGGCTTGAGTTCCCCCCACAGGCCGATCCCCTCGAGCAGCGTGCCCGAGGCATTGATCCGCGGCAAACCGTAGGACAGCGTCGCATCCATGTGAAAATGCGGATCCACGAACGGCGGAGAAACCAGGTTGCCGCCGATATCGATGGTCTCGCCCGCCTCGGCTTCAATCCCGGGCGCAATGGCCGCGATCCGCCCGGCCCTGATGGCGATATCGGCAGTCGTCCCGTCGGGCAGCACGCCGCCCTTGAGCAAGGTGTCAAAACTCATCTCTCGCCTTTCTGGTAGGGTATCATCAGCGCCTTCGGATAGGTCGCGCGCCGGGCGACGACGACCAGCGCCACGATCGACAGCACGAACGGCATCATCAGGAAGATCTGGTAGGGAATGACGCCGCCGGTGATCTGCTGCAGCCGCACCTGGTAGGCATCGAAGGCGGCAAACAGGATGGCGCCGATCAGCGCCTTGCCCGGCCGCCAGGAGCCGAACACCACCAGCGCGATGGCGATCCAGCCACGTCCGTTGATCATTTCGAAGAAGAATGAATTGAACGCCGACATGGTGAGGAACGCGCCACCGATCGCCATCAGCGCCGAACCGACCATAACGGCCCCGATCCGCACGGCGGTCACCGATATACCCTGCGCCTCGACGGCGGAGGGGTTTTCGCCCACCGCCCGCACAGCCACGCCCACGGGCGTCCGGTAGAAGACGAAGGCAACGGCGGCGACGGTGAAATAGGCGAGATAGGTGAGCGGCGTCTGGTTGAACAGCGCCGGTCCGAGCACCGGAATGTCAGACAGAACGGGCACCGCGAAGGGCTGGAAAGGCTCGATCTTCGGCGGCGAGGAGACTTCCGGCAGCAGAATCCGGTAGGTGAAATAGGTCAGGCTCGAGGCCAGCAAGGTGATGCCGATGCCAGTGACATGCTGCGACAACCCCAATGGTACGGTGAGAAACCCATGCAGCAACCCGAACATCGCACCGGTCAACGCGGCAACCAATACGCCGGTCCACAGATCTCCGCCCATGTAGACCGTGAACCAGCCGGTGAAGGCGCCGGCCACCATGATGCCCTCGATCCCCAGGTTGAGCACGCCGGCCCGCTCGCAGATCAGTTCGCCCATGGTGGCGAAGATCAGCGGCGAGGCGATCCGGATGGCGGCAACCCAGAAACTGGCGGTGAACAGAATCTCCAGAGCTTCGTTCATGTCACCTCCAGCGCACGCGGTAGCGCATCAG
>JAHJUC010000163.1 GCA_018829385.1 Alphaproteobacteria bacterium | reverse complement strand
TAGGCCGCGGGCCGGCGTTTTAGTGCCGCCACGGTCTCCGACATCAGCCGCGGCACGCCCGCTTCCTTGATCTTGTCGGTCTTGGTCAGCACCACCTGGTAGGACATCGCAGCCTTGTCCAGGAGGTCCATGACGTCTTCGTCGTTCTTCTTGATGCCGTGCCGGCTGTCGATCAGCAGGTAGACCCGCTTCAGCGTCGAGCGTCCGCGCATGTAGTCGAACACCAGCTTGGTCCAAAGGTCGACCTGGTCCTTCGGCGCCTTGGCGTAGCCGTAACCCGGCATGTCGACCAGCGCCATCGGCGGCAGGTCGCCTTCGTCGCCGGAATAACCCGCCGGCACGAAGTAGTTCAGCTCCTGGGTTCGGCCCGGCGTGTTCGAGGTGCGCGCCAGGCCATGGGACCCGACAAGCGCGTTGATCAGCGAGGACTTGCCGACATTGGACCGGCCGGCAAAGGCGATTTCAGGCGGGCCTTCGGGCGGCAGGAATTTCAGTGACGGCACGCCGCGGATGAACACCCACGGCTTGGAAAACAGCGTCGCCGCCAGTTCCTTGGCGGCCTGCTCGGCCGGATCTGCGGACAGTTGGGTCATCGCTCCGGCCTCCGCGTGCCGTCAGGTCGTTTTATTCTTGGGTTTGAACAAGGCGGCGAGATTGTCCCACAGCTCGATCTTGGCACCTTGGCGCTTCATGATCACGCCCTGCTGGATAACCGAAAGAGTGTTGTTCCAGGCCCAGTAGATCACCAGGCCGGCCGGGAAGGTCGCCAGCATGAAGGTGAAGACCACCGGCATCCAGGTGAAGATCATCGCCTGGGTCGGATCCGGAGGCGTCGGGTTCATGCGCATCTGGATGAACATGGTGATGCCCATGATCAAAGGCCAGACGCCGATCATCAGGAATGAGGGAACGTCATAGGGCAGCAGACCGAACAGGTTGAACATCGAGGTCGGGTCCGGCGCCGAAAGGTCCTGGATCCAGCCGAAGAACGGCGCATGCCGCATTTCGATGGTGATGTAGAGCACCTTGTAGAGCGCAAAGAACACCGGGATCTGCAAAAGCACCGGCCAGCAGCCGGCCACCGGGTTGATCTTCTCTTTCTTGTAGAGCTCCATCATGCCCTGCTGCAGCGCCATCTTGTCGTCGCCGTGCTTGGCCTTCAGCTCCTCGAGCTTCGGCTGCACCTTCTTCATGTTGGCCATCGACACGTAGGACTTGTTGGCCAGCGGGAAGAAGATGAGTTTCACCACAACGGTGGTGGCCAGGATCGAGATGCCGAAATTGCCGAACAGCTTGTAGAGGTAGTCGATCAGCCAGAACATCGGCTTGGTGATGAAGTAGAACCAGCCCCAGTCGATCATCAGGTCGAAATTGAGGATGTTGAACTGGGTCTGATACCCCTCGATGATCGGGACTTCCTTGGCGCCGGCGAACACCAGTGTCTTGGATGTCACGCTGCCGCCCGGCGCGATCGCCATTGCATCGGACTTGAAGTCCGACTGGTAGCGCGCACGCCCGTCGGTGAAGTGGGCAAAGCGGGTCTCGAACCCGGAGCCCTGCGGCGGCACAAGAGCCGCCGCCCAGTACTTGTCGGTGATGCCCATCCAGCCCGCGGTCGCCTTGGCGACGCTGATGACCGGGGTGTCCTCGACATCGGAATAGTCGATTTCCTGAAGGCCCTCTTCGCCGATGACGCCGATCAGGCCTTCGTGCAGAACGTAGATTCCCTCGGTCTTGGGCTTGAAGAACCGGGTGATGCGGCCATAGCCGGCGACGGATGCGATCGCGTCGCCGGAATTGGCGATCGTGTCCTCGAAGCCGAACATGTAATTGTCATCGACAGAGATGACGCGGGTGAAGATGAGGCCCTGGCCATTGTCGAAGGTCAGCGTGACCGGAGTTGTCGGAGTCAGGGTCTGGCCCGGGGCAGCAGTCCAGACGGTGTTGGGGCCGGGAGCCGGTCCGGTCTGCGCATCGGCTATGAAGCCGACTTCGGCAAAATAGCCATTGGACATGGCCGCCGGGCTGAAGAGCGTGATGTTGGGGCTCTTGGGATCGATGGTCTCGCGATATTCCTTCAGCAGCAGATCATCGATGCGGGCGCCGGAAAGGTTGATGGATCCGGAAAGCGACGGGGTATCGATGCTGATCCGGCCGGTCTGGGCGACGGCGTCTTCGCGCGAAAGGCTGCCTGCCGGGGCAACGGCGGCGCCGGGAATTGCCGAATCGCCGCCGGGCGCCGATCCGCTCACCGCACCCGGAGCCGCGGCATCGCCGGTTCCGGTCGCAGGTGTCTGCGCGGCCTGCTGGGCTTGCAGCGCTTCTGCGGCCACGCGTTCCCGCTCGATCTTCGGGCTGACATAGAGGAATTGCCAGGCGACAAGCACAAGCACCGACAAGAGAATTGCGACGAAATAATTGCGATTGTTTTCCATCACTCAATCCTGATGTTCAGGCGCCGATTGCCTGGTGTTCTGGTGTTGTCCGGTGCGCCGATCGGTTTCGGGGCGCGTGTGTTGGGGCCGTTTCTGTCTGTCGGCATCTTTCACCCGCTCGGTGAGCGCGGCGATCAGTCCGTCAAACGGCGCGCTCAGCGTATCCCTGCGCGCGACCACCACATAGTCATGTCCGGGCTTGAATGGAACCCCTGCCATTTGACGCACGACTTCCCTGAGGCGGCGGCGCATCCGGTTGCGCTCGACCGAATTGCCCTGTTTTTTCGTCACCGTAAAGCCGATGCGCGGGGCCTGGTCGGGTTCGCCCCGGTCGAGGGTTTCGAGTAGAAAGTAAGGTCCGCGCAGACGTTTTCCCTTCTGCACGGCGAGGAAATCCGGCCGGGTTTTAAGCCGCCCGGGTTTCTTGATGGTATCGTCCTGTGCCACGCGATCGTAGTCCTTCGCGGGCCCGTCGTCAGCGATTAAGCCGACAAACGATTGCGCCCGCGGGCGCGGCGAGCCTGGATGACCTTGCGGCCGCCCTTGGTGGCCATACGTGCACGGAAGCCGTGACGCCGCTTGCGAACAAGCTTGGATGGTTGGTAAGTACGCTTTGGCATTTATTTTAATACCGCGGTGTGCGGCCCTTCTTGGAACATCTTGGTTTGGGTGTTCAGTCCGTCAAAACACACTCCCGGAAACCGGAAGCTTCCACGGACGAGCGGCTTATAGGCGCGATCCCGGTCAAAAGTCAATGAGCCAGCCTGCCTCGCCTTGAGCCGGATCAGCGATCCCTGCGCCGGCTGGGCTCGACTTTGCCATGCCTGTACCGGGCACTCAACCGGCCTTGAACGGGAAAGTCCGGTCACGTCCGTTCACAAGCCGGTGACATCGCCTGCGCGGCGGTTGCCTCGAGCGCCGCCCTGCGCCAAGTCCTGGTTCGACAGGCAAAGACACATCGAGACCAGGATAGCAAACGCCATGAAACTTGACCGCCGTACCCTTGTCGCCGGATCCCTCGGACTTGCAGCCGCAACGGCGCTCCGGCCTCTGCCCGCAGCCGCCGCCTTGACCGGCTTTCGTCCCAGGGGCGGTTCCGGATTCGATCACTCCGCCTATGACGTGCTTCTCAAGGCCCATGTCAAACCGGACGCAGAGGGCTACAACAGGGTCGATTATCGCGCCGTGAAGGCAAACCTGGCGTCGCTGCGCGCCTACATTGCCTCCCTGGAAGCGGCCGATCCGGTCTCCCTGGCTCGCAACGAGGCCCACGCCTACTGGATCAACCTCTACAACGCCAAGACACTCGAAGTCGTGGCGGAAGCCTATCCGGTGACCTCAATCAAGAAGATCAATCTTGGAGGCTCCTTCCTGTTCGGCTCAGGCCCGTGGAAAGCCAGGCTCATGCGCGTCAACGGAACCGAGCTGTCGCTTGACGATGTCGAGCACGAGATCGTCCGCGCCATCTTCAAGGATCCGATGTCTCACTACGGGCTCAACTGCGCATCCTACTCCTGCCCCAATCTCGCCGCCCGCGCCTTCACCGGCGCCAATGTCGACGCCCTTCTCCGCCAGAACGCGGTCGAATATGTCAACCATCCCCGCGGCGTCAAAGTGGAGAACGGCCGCATCACGGCCTCGAAAATCTATTCCTGGTATGCCAGTGATTTCGGCGGCAAGGGCAGGCTCAAGGACCACTGGATGTCGCTTGCAGAATCCGGCAAGTCAGCCCGGATCGCCTCCGCTTCGATTTCGGGCTATGAATATGACTGGAGCATCAACGCGCTCTAATGCATGCTCGCTATCGCTTGATTGGATTCAATTGAGCGATAACGAACATGCATTATTTCAAGGTGCTACAGCGTCCTTTGCGCATTCAATCGGATGCGCGGCGCTTCAGGCCCGATGACGTGAGCCTCACGCCGCCGTGAGCTTTGTGTGCTTGGGGTTCACGCGAGTTTGGGAAATAGCGAGGGATTGTCATTGGCGGCGGAAGGCGCATCCTTCTATTCATTGTTCAGAGCGATACTGAAGCGGCCGCACGGCTGCAAACAATCTGGAGAGCCGGCATGACCTCGCGATTCCCGACCGGGCAGATGGAAAAAGCCATGGCATGCAATCCCGAAGAGGACCCGGGCGTGGGCAGGAAGCCAGCCTGGCGGCGCTATCTGCCCCTGGCGATCATCGCCACCGGTCTGGCAGCCGCCTACACGGCCGGTCTTCAGGATTACATCTCGCTCACGGTTCTGGCCGAGCATCGCGATGCGCTCAAGCAGTTCGTCGCCGAGCACCGCGTTGCCTCGGCCCTGGGCTATTTCGTGCTGTATGCGCTGGCCGTTGCCTTTGCGTTTCCCGCGGCCTCGATCCTGACGATCTTCGCGGGCTTCGTGTTCGGATGGTTCATCGCCGGCACCCTGACGGTGTTTGCCGCCACCACCGGTGCCGCCGCGATCTTCCTCGCGGCAAGGTCGGCCTTTGGCGATGTGCTGCGCAGGCGCGCCGGACCCTTTGCCGCCAGGCTCGCCGATGGTTTTTCAAAGGATGCGTTCAGCTATCTGCTGGTGCTGCGCCTCGCCCCGGTGTTTCCGTTCTTCATCATCAATATCGCGCCGGCCTTTTTCGACATCAAACTGCGTACCTACGTCGCCGCGACGTTCCTCGGCATCATCCCCGGCACCTTCGCCTATTGCTGGCTGGGGCAGGGGCTGGACAGCGTCATTGTCGCCGCCGCCGGGCGCGAGATCTCGATCACCGACCTTGTGACGCCCGAGATTACCATCGCGTTTGTGGGACTTGCAATCGTCGCGGCAATCCCCACCATAGTACGCAAGTTCCGCGCGCGATCCTGAATAGAACCGGACTCATCGCCCGCCAGCGGTCCAAGCATACGGAAGACAGCCCATGAGCAGCCCCTTGACACCTGATATCTGCATCATCGGCGGGGGCTCCGGCGGGCTCTCGGTTGCCGCCGCCGCCGCCGCCTTCGGCGTCGATGTGGTGCTTGTCGAAAAGGGCAAGATGGGCGGCGATTGTCTCAATTACGGCTGTGTGCCGTCCAAGGCGATGATTGCTGCCGGAAAGCACGCCCACGCGATTGCCGAAGCACCTGATTTCGGCGTGACGGCGGGTGAGGCCAAGATCAATTTCCGCAAGGTCCATGATCACATCCATTCGGTGATCGGCGCCATCGCCCCCAATGATTCAGTCGAGCGTTTCCGCGCCATGGGCGTCAACGTGATCGAGGCCGAGGCCCGCTTTGTCGACAAGACCACGCTGATGGCCGGCGGCACCGAGATCCGCGCCCGGCGCTATGTCATAGCCACCGGGTCTTCGGCCTTCGTGCCGCCGATCCCGGGCCTGGATACGGTCGATTACCTGACCAATGAAACCCTGTTCGAGCGCACCCGCGCGCCCAAGCATCTGATCATCATCGGCGGCGGTCCGATCGGCATGGAAATGGCGCAGGCGCACCGCAGGCTCGGCGCCGAGGTGACCGTGGTCGAGGGCTTGAAGGCGCTGGGCAAGGACGATCCGGAACTGGCGGCGATCGTGCTCGAGAACATCCGGGCCGAAGGCGTGACCATTCATGAGGGCTCGAAGGTGACCTCGGTCGAAAAGCGCGGCAAGACCGGCATCCGGGTCAATTTCCAAACCCAGTCCGGTCAAGCCTTCGTTGATGGCAGCGATCTGCTGGTTGCCGTCGGACGTCTCGCCAATGTCGAGGGGCTGGGGCTCGATGCCGCCGGTGTCGAGCATGACCGCCGCGGCATCAAGGTCGGCGCCAATCTCAGATCAAGCAACAAGCGCATCTATGCCATCGGCGATGTCGCCGGCGGCCTGCAATTCACGCATGTCGCGGGCTACCATGCCGGTCTCGTGGTGCAGCAGATCCTGTTCCGCGTGCCTGCGAAGGAAAACCGCGACATCATTCCCTGGGCGACCTACACCGATCCGGAGCTCGCCCATGTCGGACTGACCGAGGAAGAGGCGGCGAAGCGGCATGGAGGCAGGATCTCGATCCTGCGCTGGCCCTACGCGGAGAACGACCGCGCCCAGGCCGAGCGCAGGACCACAGGCCTGATCAAGCTGGTGGTCGACCGCAAGGCCCGCATTCTCGGCGTCTCCATCGCCGGCGCCGGTGCCGGCGAAATGATCAACATGTGGGCGCTGGCAGTCACCAATGCGATGACGCTCAAGGATGTGCGCGGCTATGTTCCGCCCTATCCGACGATGGCGGAGATTGGAAAACGCGCCGCGGTTTCCTATTATACGCCCTTGACCCGCAAGCCGCTTGTACGCTGGCTCGTCCGCTTCTTGCGGCGGTTCGGCTGAGGGACATCGAGATCAGGGGCAGGAACATGGCGGACATCGATCCATCGCAAACCGATCCGGCCTGCGCCGTGCATGTCCGCCGGGGCATGAGCCTTTCCTCGCGGCTGTTGTGGCTGACCATCCTGTTCGTGATGATCGCCGAAGTGCTGATCTTCGTGCCGTCGGTGGCCAACACCAGGGTCCGCTGGCTGCAGGACCGGCTCAACACCGCTGCCGCTGCCGCCGTGGTCATTGACGGCGTCAACGAGATGGAACTGCCCCAGTCGATCCAGAACGATGCCCTGATGGCCACCGGCACCAAGGCCATCGTCCTGCACAAGGCCGGCACCGCGCGAATGATCGCCAGCGCCGACATGCCCCCTGTCGTCACCCATTACTACGACCTGTCGGACGTTACGCCGCTCAGCGCTGTTCGCGATGCCTTCGACACGATTCTGTTTGGCGGCGACCGGGTGATCCGCGTCGAGGGGCTGGTCGCCGACGACCCGGGCATGAGAATCGAACTGGTGCTCGAGGACACGCTGCTGCGTCACGCCATGCTGATCTACGGGCGTAACGTGTTCCTGCTGTCGGTGCTGATCTCGCTGATCACCGCGAGCCTTGTGTTCTTCTCCATCTCCCGCATGCTGATCCGCCCGGTCCACCGGGTGACCGAAAACATGAAGGCCTTCGCCGAGGATCCCGAAAACCCTGCCAAGATCATTGTACCGAGCCCGGCTGTCGATGAGCTGAGCGCCGCCGAAGGTCACCTTGCCGACATGCAGACGCGGCTTCAGCAGACGCTCAAGGAGCAGCGCCATCTAGCCGATCTCGGCCTCGCCGTCTCCAAGATCAACCACGACATGCGCAACATCCTCACCTCGGCGCAGCTGATGTCCGATCGCCTGGCGATGATCGATGACCCGATGGTCAAGCGCTTTGCGCCCAAGCTCTTGCGCACCATCGACCGGGCGGTGAGCTATTCCAGCGAGGTGCTGGCCTATGGCAAGGCCCGCGAGGCCAAGCCACGCCGCCGCTTCCTCAATTTCGCGGCCCTTGCCCGCGAGGTCACCGAGATCGTCGCCGAGGAAACCGAGGCCGACATCAACTACGTGCTCGATATCGATGACACCCTCGAGATCGAGGCCGACAGCGACCAGCTGTTCCGGGTGATCTACAATCTGGTGCGCAACGCCGTGCAGGCCTTCGCCGCCGATCCGTCGGATGATCCGGTGCTGGTCCGCCGCATCACCCTGTCGGCGCGCCGCACCGGTTCGGTGGTGGAGATCCGGGTGACCGACACCGGGCCGGGTCTGCCCGCCAGGGCGCGCGAGAACCTGTTCCAGCCGTTCCGCGGCTCGGCCCGCTCCGGCGGCACCGGGCTGGGGTTGGCGATTGCCCGCGAGCTGGTACTCGCCCATGGCGGTTCGATCGCCCTCGACGACGCGGTTTCTCAGGGCACGTCCTTCTGCATCGAACTGCCCGACCAGCCGGTTCCGCTCGACGGCTACCGGGCCCGCGCCTGAGCCCCGCTGGCGGGCCGGAGACGGTCCGTCAGCCGCAGCGGCAAGGCGGCGAGGATGACCCGCGATGCGCTCGAAGGCCGCCGGGTGCGGGTCCGGGTTTGGCCGGCTGTACGACAATTGTGCGACAATCGCTTTTTTCGCCAAATCCGCTTGCAATCCCCCGCAGTCCGTTTTAGGAGAACGCCTCGCAGGCGAAAGACACCTGCAGCGCGCGCCCGTAGCTCAGCTGGATAGAGCACCAGACTACGAATCTGGGGGTCAGAGGTTCGAATCCTTTCGGGCGCGCCATT
>JAHJUC010000162.1 GCA_018829385.1 Alphaproteobacteria bacterium | reverse complement strand
GATGGCGCGCGGATCGATGCCGGGGCAGAGGCGGGATCGGCCGGCTATATCGAGTTTTCAGCCGGCAAGGACGTCTTGCTGTTCGGAAAGCTTTCGGCCAGTTCGCAAACCGGGGCCGACGGGACAATCTTCATCGATCCGGAAAACCTGACGATATCGACCAATCAGAATTCCGCCGGCGCCAATCTGATCTATGTCGCCGACAAGACCATCACCGTGTCCGGCGGCGTGACCATCAACACCGATGGCGGAGACCTGACACTGGCCGTCGGCGAGAAGATCCTTGTTGATGGCGCGACACTTACGGACGGGAAGGCGCAATCCAGTACTGCTGCGATCAAGCGTGACGCCAAGGGCAATGTCATTCTCGACAAGTTCGGGACCAGCATCACGCTTGGGCCCAACGCCACCATATCGACGCGCAAGCTGGCGGCCGGCGTCACGGATTACGCCAGCGGCGCTTCGGAAGGCAAGTCTGGCTCTGTGACGCTGTTTGCGCCGGATATCAAGCTTCAGGACGGCTCGAAAATCTATGCGCAGGGCACATCCGGCCATGCGGGCGGCACCGTGTCGCTGGAAGCCAAGAGCAATGAAGTCAAGGGTTACGGGTTCGATGCCCAGCTGTTCGGCAAGACCGCCATCACGCTCACGAACGCCACCATCAAGGCAGGCGATATAAAACTCATTTCGGAAGCGTATGCGACCAATCTTGACGAGCGGCGTGTGCCTGACGGAGATGGCAAGAGCAGTGCGGGCGGCACGATCCCCACCTGGCCAGACCTGCCAAAACTGCCGATCATACCGCAAGCGGTGATCGACTATTACACCATCGAGGCACGCTCGGACATCGCCATCGCTGGCTCGTCACTCGATGCGGCCAAGTCAATCAACATCGACAGCACCGCCATCACCGATGTCGAGGACCTGACCAATCTTCCTGTGGTCGCGGGTTTCAACGTCGGCATCAACAAGACCCGCTCCACGATCAACATTGCCAACACTGATCTGAAGGCCGGAGAGGACGTTTCGACAAAAAGCGTCGCGCAGGAATACCAGAACATAACCGGAAAGCTTTTTTCGACGGACAAGGCGCCGACCCTGTTTGTCAGCATCTCTGACCGCGACCTGAAAAACCAGATCCTCATCGATACGGCTTCCGAAATAATCTCGGGCCGGCATGTGAACATCAACGCGGAAACGACAAAAAGCCTTCGCCAGGCAAACAACATCGCCAACGGAACCGGGGGGAAATACGAAGCCTCGATCATCTATTCCGCGGGCGTGAACCTCACCGAAGTCGTGGTCGGCGGGAAGATCGACGCCAAGGGCGACATCACCATCAAGGCCAAGACCGTCTATGAACAATACATAACGGACTCGTCCGTCGGCGGGCTTCTCAGTTCCGGGTTTGCGTTCCTCACCTCGCCATCCAAGGCTGCGGCGCCGGCGGATGACATGGTCGACCAAAACGGAAAGAAGGTGTTTGGCGAGGATCTGGCGGGGACGACGGCGAAAAGCAATGCCTATGCGATTTCGGTCGTCAGGAACATCGAGGATGACAAGACTGTCGCCCGCGTGGGGACCACCTACACCAACCTGGACACCGGCGCAGTCGCAAGCTTCACGGCTGCGGGCGCGCCGGACCTGACCGCGGTCGGCAAGATCACTGTCGAAGCGGCGCAAATCAATGGGGTCGACAAGGGCCTCGGCGGAGCGTTTGCGCAAGGCCAGCCCATTCGCGTCAGCTCCAAGGCCAGCATCAACGCGTCAAGCGACGCGAAAAACGCCTTTGTGTTCGGAAGTGCGTTCAGCGATTTCAAAAGCCAGGTCATTGCCGATATCGGCTCGAACGCCAAGCTGGAGTCGACAGGCTCCGGAAACATCGGTGTAACGGCAAGTGCGGAAACCCTGAAGTTCAGGGTCGATTTCACGAAATTCGATGATGCCTGGGCCGAGTTTTTTGCGGGTATCGACGGCAGCGTCACGGGTGGTGATTCAAAGCTTGCCTCTGGGGAGAGAAAATCCATTGATCTGACTATCCCGGACCTTCCTTTCGATCCGAGGAATTTTTCCACCGTGGCAACCGGTTCGGGAAGTGCGGCGGAAAAGGTTGGCGTCGCCTTCAATGGCCATCTGTTCGAGGTGGACACACAAGTTCTGGCAACGGTGCGAACCGGCGCAGAACTTGTCACTGCGGGGAACATCGGCGTCACGGCGTCGAACACGCAGCAGGCCGTGAACATGGCCAATCAGCCACTTCCCTACACCTATCTTCTCGCCGCCGGCGCCAGCAACGGGATCGGCGGATCGGTGAATTCGGTCTTCCGGACCTCGAAGGTTAACGCGATTGTCGAGGGGGCTGCCAGGCTTGCCGGCAACACTGTCAGTGTGACGGCTCTCAATGATGTCACGAACATCAGTTCGGCGAATTCCTACGGTAAAGCGACGAAATCCTCCGTCAACGGCGCACAATCCTTCGATGTCATCGACAATGAAACGATTGCCCGGATCGCCGAAACGACGAAGGTGACGGCGGCCAACAAGCTTGCCATAACAGCTACGGACCAGCTCGATCTCTGGTCCATCTCCAGCGGCTATGCCGTGGGAGCAAATTTGGGCGTCGGCATTTCCAATGCCAACCAGCTGATCACGCGGTCTACCCAGGCACTCATCGGCAACAGCGACCTGACCGCAGCGACCACGGGCTCGGCAGCGGTTACCTATGTCGATGCGATCACTGTTGAACTCAAGGCTGAAAACACCGGATCGACCAGGACGATATCCGTTGCTGGCGGAAGTGCGGCCGAAGGATACAGCGGAGCTGCGAGCGTCGGGCTGCAACTCTTCAAGGATGTCGAGGCGATCGCGGGCATCCATTCCGGCGGCAAAATGGTCATCGGAGCGGGCGGCCTGAGCGTGACCGCGAAAAATTCCGGAACAGTCATCGCGCCAACCGGTGCGCTTGGAACCAGCCTTTCAGGGTCGTTGGCGGGTTCCGATTCGACATTTGTCGCCGAGAAGCTCGATACATCCGCTTTCATCAAAGGCGCGACCATCACGTCAGGCGGCAACGTTGCAATAAATGCAGAGCAGGAAATCGATGCCGTACTTGTAGCGATCAGCGGTGCGAACACCAACGGCAACGCCGGCGCCGGCGCCTCCAGCGTCAATGCGATCGAGGGATCGGTAACCGCCGATCTCATCAATGCGTCCGTGATCACAACCGGTGCGGCAACCCTCAAGATCAGCAGCAAGGACACAAGTCATATCAACGCGGTCGCTGGTGCGGTTGCAACCGGCAGCTCATCGGCATTGGGCGCCAGTGTCGCCTACAACACGATTGCCATCGATCAGCGCGCTGGCGCGGAAAACAGCTCGATTGATGCAAGCTCTGTCGAGATCCTGACGCTGGGCGAGGCACGCATTCGCGCGATTGCCGCAAGTGCGACGGTTGGCGGATCCTTTACCGGTAATGGCGCAGTCACTTTCAGCGACATCGGCAATTCCTACCGGTCCTATCTTACGGGCGGCAACATTACCGCCAGGGGCGGCAATATTTCTGTGCTTGCCATGAAGCGCAGTACGATTGAATCGCTTGCAGGCGGTATGGGCGGCTCGGGTTCGGGATCCTTTGGCGGTGCCGTTTCTGTCAATTTCATCCATGACCGGACGCTCGCTGATGTGCTTGTTACAGGCAAGATCAACGCCGCCGGCGAATTCGTCATAGACGCGAACAACAGCGCCACGGTGAAAACCCTGGCCGTGGCGGGCGGTGCTTCGTCCGGTGGCGCGCTGTCAGCCAGTGTTGCCTATACGCAGATCGGCAGCGCAACTGCCGGCGACAGCGACATCGCCGATGGCGATCATGGCGATGAACAGCGCGATGCCGTCATTGCTCTGGCCAATTCGGAGAACAAGCAGGGCGCCGACCTGAGCAGCGGCGAAGATGAGACGAATGCCGTTCTGACCGCCAACTGGAATGTTTCGGTGAACCCTGAAATCACCGCCAGAAGCGTAGCGGTCACGGCCACCGACACGTCCACAATCAAATCCCTGGCCGGGTCGGTCGCGGGCGCCTCGACGGCCGGCGTTGGTGCAGCGCTGACGCTCAACAGCTATCACGGCAACACCAATGCCATCGTTGCCGCAAACGGCGCGGTGCGCTTTGCGACAACCGGCGCGGGGGCTGCGGGCGGGCTGACAGTCCGAGCCAAGAATGAAGCCACGATCAGCACCCTTGCCGGAGCGCTTGGCGCGGGCGGAACCGTTGGCGGCGCCGGATCGGCTACGGTCAACATCCTGAACGGATCCGCCTATGCAGGGATCGTTGGCGTTACGGCGGCCCCGGCCGCCAACAGGCTGACCGTTTCCGGCGGCAATATCGTGCTTGCATCGGCACAATCGGGCACGATCGAGGCGTTGGCCGGTGCGGTGGGCGCGGGCGGGACGGCTGGCATTGCCGGTGCCGTTTCGGTCAAT
>JAHJUC010000161.1 GCA_018829385.1 Alphaproteobacteria bacterium | reverse complement strand
TTGTAGCCGGGCTGTCCGCATCGCTCTCCCGGCAGGTTCAATCGGCCGGGAGAGCGATGCCGCGGCGGCGCCCCCTGCCCCTTGCAGCATGATCGCGAAACCGCACTGAATCTGCTCGCGCCTTAGCAATTTGATTACCGCCGGATGCGAGACTGCACCGTCAGTGAGCCAAGGGGACTATCGAGATGACCGGATTGACCGGCCGCGCCATCCAGCGGGACAAGACCAGGGTTAAGGCCAGGATCGACTGCATGGGGCAGAAGACCACCGGCGCGGTGATCGACCTCTCGCAGCAAGGCATATGCCTGCAGCTTGATTCAGGCATTCCCATGGCGCGTGGCGACAAGATCGATGTCGAGACCGAGGAAATGGGCCTGCTGGTCGGCACCATCCGATGGATCAGGGCGGGCCGCATCGGCGCGGCGCTGGTGTTGACCTCCAACAACCGCGCCAAGGTCGAAAGCTACTACAAGATGTTCCTGCACAACCGCCAGCCGGCATGAAATCTTGAGCTCGGCTTGCCGACCCTCGCCTCCCGTTCAGTGTCAATTTGATACATAGCTAATTTATAATGATATAGATTTGCAGGCAGCCCGTACCGGGCCCCTGCGATTTCAGGCCAGCCGAAACTCCAGATTAGCGCTTTCTCGCAAGGCAATCGAAAGCATCCGCGAACCCCATTCAAATCATTGAATCTGATTGTAATTCTCTTTCGACCACAGCCGCCGAAAGGCGACCTCGCACGCCTGTCGCCAGCTCGAAGTGATTCGGATTCGGGGCGCGGCCAATTGCACTAAATTGATTAATAATAATTTTACTTGCCCGGGTTATTTTTGAGCATTGATTGAAATAATAAATATTAGACAGCAAAGGTTGCAGACCATGAGCGGATCCAGGAGGATTGACCCGCGCGACGCAACGGAATTGCGGGCCATCATCACCTGCATGGGGCGAACGACCCATGCAACGATCATCGACATTTCCCAAAGCGGAATGTGTATTTTCCTCAACTCCCATATCCCGATCGCACCGGAAGAAGAAATCACCATCAAAACGGCGGAAATGGGCTACCTGACCGGAACGGTCCGCTGGTTCCGCAGACCCCGGCTTGGCGTCAAGCTTGAAATGTCGTCCAACACCGCTGCCAAGGTGGAAAGCTTCTACAAGAAATACATCAAGCACTACATGTCGGCATGACGGCAGCAGTCGAGAACCTCTGAAGCGACACTCCTTCCGTCCCGCGACCAGCCAAAAGCCATTGCGCGGCACCCCTTGCTGTTCCACAGTTGCAGCGAGTCAGCCATCGCCCGGAAGCGGCGACCTGATGGGGAGCATCAAACAATGGCAAAGGCCACGTCAAGGACACGCAAAGTGTTGTATTTTATAGGCTTTCTTATCCTTTGCGGTTTGGCGGCCTTCGCCCTGGGCCCACGGCCTGTCAACGACACGACCATCGCCTTCGACGAGAATTCGCTGCCCGGCGATCTCGAAGCCTATCTCGATGCATCCGAATCCCGGTTCGACGATCTGCGCCCGGGCAATGAGCGGCAGATCATCTGGGCTTACCCCGCTTCCCGAGCCCGCACCCCGCTGGCGATCGTCTATATCCACGGCTTCTCGGCGAGCCCCGGCGAAGTGCGCCCGTTGCCCGATCTCGTCGCCAAAGAGCTTGGCGCCAACATCTATTTTGCCCGGTTCAAGGGCCACGGCCGCAGCGGCGACGCCATGCTCGAGGGCTCCGTGCACGGCTGGGTCAACGATTTTGCCGAGGCTGTCGCCATAGGACGCAGGCTGGGCGAACGTGTCGTGGTGATGGCGACGTCGACCGGCGCATCGCTCGCCACCTGGGCTGCTACCCGGCCGGAGCTGATGCGCGACGTGGCGGGCTTGGTGCAGTTCTCGCCGAATTACGGCGTCCAGGCGGCCGGTTCGGGCCTGCTGACCATGCCATGGGCAAAACAGATGCTGCGGCTGATTGTCGGGGAACGCCGCTCGTTCGAGCCAAGGAACGACCTTCACCGGCAGTTCTGGACCTACGAATACCCAAGCGCTGCCCTGCTGCCGATGGCTGCGCTGGTCGATCTTGCCAATGCCACCGATCCGCAAAGCATCAAGGTTCCCTCGCTGTTCGTCTATTCGCCACTGGACCAGGTTATCCGCCCGGAACTGGTCAAGGCGAAGGCCGGCAACTGGGGCGGGCCTGCCACCATCATCGAGGTCACCGACGACGGCGACCCGAGCCACCACGTCATTGCCGGGGCTGCGCTTTCGCCATCCACCACCGAGAGACTGGCGTCCGAGACGGCCCGGTGGATCTCCGGCCTCTGAACCCGCGACACGCGGCCCGGTCACTCGCTGGCCAAGTCACTCGCCGGCCAGGCCGTTCAGATCACCAGGTTGGCGATGATCTCGTTGTCGGTGATATCCTGGTAGCTCAGGCCAGCCCGGTCAAACGCCTCCGTCAGACGCAGGAAGTTCTCTGGCGCGCTGGTCTCGATGCCGATCAGGATGGAGCCGAAATTGCGCGCTGATTTCTTAAGGTACTCGAACCGTGAGATGTCATCATCCGGCCCCAGCAAGGTCAGCAGATCCCTCAGCGCACCCGGACGCTGCGGCAGGCGCAGGATGAAATATTTCTTCGTGCCCGCATACCGCATGGCCCGTTCCTTGACGTCGGGCAGCCGCTCGAAATCGAAATTGCCTCCGGAGACCACCGCCACCACCGTCTTGCCGGCCAGCTGGTCGGGGCCCATGGCCTCGAGCGCCGAGATCGACAAGGCGCCCGCTGGTTCAAGCACGATACCCTCGGCATTGAGGAACCGGGTCATGGTCAGGCAGATGGCGTTTTCCGGCACGGTCATCACCTGCTCGGGCCGGAACCGCTTGAGGATCTCGAAGTTGCGCTCGCCGATTTCGGCCACCGCGGCGCCGTCGACAAAATTGTCGATCCTGCCGAGCTTGACCCGGTGGCCGGCGCGAAGGCTTTCCTTCAGGCTCGGAGCCCCCGCCGGCTCGACCAGCAGGAAGTTGTCGGTATCGACCCGG
>JAHJUC010000160.1 GCA_018829385.1 Alphaproteobacteria bacterium | reverse complement strand
TCGCATTCGTCGAAATGCGCGCGGCCTTCCTTGAAGAAGTTCGGGTTGCGCTTGGCCGTCGTGCGGACCCCCGGCTCGAATGTTTCGATGATATATCCGCCGGTGCCGACCGGGCTGTTCGGATCCTCGATCTTGCCGTCGGTCGAGGGCATGATCATGATGTGGTAGTCCGACACGATGAACGGGAAGTCGGCATTGCCGCCGCTCAGTTCGAAGATCACGCGGTTGTCGCCGTCCTTCTTGATATCGGTGACGCCGCCCAGCAGGCCCTTGGCCGCGGACTTGGAATTCTCGTCGCGGTGATAATTGAACGTGGCGATGACATCGTCGGCGGTCATCGTCTTGCCGTTGTGGAATTCGACGCCCTTGCGCAGGTCGAAGATCCAGGTCTTGGCGCCGTTCGCCGGCTCGAAGCTTTCGGCCAGTTCGGGAACCAGAACGCCCTCGTTGCTGATTTCGGTAAGCTGGTTGCCGCGCGCGTAGTTGATCGCCTGCGTCATGCCATGTTCCGAGGTGCCGGCGTCAAGCGTGTCGGTGGTCGAACCATAAGATGAGCCCAGACGCAGCTTTCCGCCTTTCTTTGGCGTTGCCGCAAGCACATCGGTCGCAAGTGTCAGTGCCGACGGCACGGCAAGACCGGCCGCGATGGCTGCCTTGATGAACTGGCGGCGGTCAATCTGGCCTTCGCTGAGCCATCGTGCCTGCTTCTTCAGATATTCGTCTCTCATGTTTGCCTCCGTTGGGTTCCCTGATTGTGATTTATTGGCATTGCGCACCGCGCAACATTTTGGAATTTCAGCCTATTCTGTCGTCTTGACGCCAGTTGTCAACCGTTTCACCGGATCGGATGATACTGCGAGCTTTGCCTTGCCAAGACCAATAAATGTAGGGCCAATGCATGCCTGTCAGTTATGCCAGACGACGATTGCGACGCAATTCCGCCACCCTGGATTGAAACGGGCGGGCACCAGACATCCAGCACCTTGCTTTGCCTCCGCAAATTCCAGTTCCCCGGTTTACAAATCCCGCCCAAGCGGCCAACAATAAGGCACCTGCCAACGGGCCGACATCCGCCGGCCCGAAGCAATCTGAAAAGGTGGCGCCAAGACCATCCGATCATGAGGGGAGTGCCGGTTGAACGCTGTGCTGGCGACAATACTGAAACGTCTGGGGCTTGGCCTTGCCACGCTCGTCGTCGTTTCGGCCATCATCTTCAGTTCCGTATCCATGTTGCCGGGGGATTTCGGCCAGGCGGTGCTGGGGCAATCGGCAACCGAGGAGACCGTGGCGGCCTTCCGCAAGGAGCTCGGCTTGGACAAGCCGGCGGTGGTCCGCTATTTCGAGTGGGCCGGCTCCGTTCTGCAAGGCGATCTCGGCACCTCGTTTTCCGGCCGCAACGCCTCCGGACAGGACCGCTCCCGCCAGGTCGTGGACCTTGTCATGCCACGGCTCTGGAACACGCTGTTTCTTGCCGGTGTCACCGCGCTTATTGCCGTCCCGCTGGCGCTGTTTCTCGGTCTGACCACGGCGCTCTACCGCAATTCCGCCTATGACCGGGCGGTCAATGCAGCGACGCTGACGACGATCTCGACGCCTGAGTTTTTCGTTGCCTACATCCTGATCCTGTTTTTCGCCTCGTTGTGGCCGGTGTTCCCGTCGCTTGCCAACATCGACGCCTCGACCGCGCTGGGCGAAAGGCTCTATCGCGTGGCCCTGCCCTCGCTCACCCTGACCCTGGTGATCGTGGCGCACATGATGCGCATGACCCGCGCCGCCATCATCAATCTTCTCGCCAGCCCCTATATCGAGATGGCGCGCCTGAAGGGCGCCTCGCAATCGGAGATCATTCTCAAGCACGCGCTGCCGAACGCCTGGGCGCCGATCGCCACCGTCATTGCCTTTAACCTTGCCTATCTGGTTGTCGGCGTCGTCGTGGTCGAGGTGGTGTTCGTCTATCCCGGCATCGGCCAGCTGATGGTCGATGCCGTCACCAGCCGCGACATCCCGGTGGTTCAGGCCTGCGCGCTGATTTTCGCCGCCACCTACATCCTGTTGAACCTGACCGCCGACATCATCGGCATTGTCACCAACCCGCGATTGCTGCACCCCAGATGAGCGAGCAACCCGACACCTATACCGCAGCGGCCGAAGTTGGCGCCGTCCGCAAGCGCCGGACCCGCCTGGAGCGGATCGGCCTGCTGCTGAAATCGGCCCCGCCGAGCGCCTGGTTCGGCATGATCGTGGTCACGCTCTACATCCTCGTGGCGATCTTCGCCGATGTCATCGCGCCCTATGGCGAAGCGCAGATCCATCCGGTCCCGTTTGCCCCCTGGAGCGACGAGTTCATCTTCGGCACCGACCAGATCGGCCGCGACGTCCTGACCCGGCTGATCTACGGCGCGCGCAACACCATGGGCATCGCGCTTGCCACCACGCTGCTGTCGTTCCTCATCGGCGGCGGCCTCGGCCTGGTGGCCGCGATCAACCGCAGCTGGCTCGACCAGGGTCTCAGCCGGCTCGTCGATGTCCTGATGGCGATCCCGAGCCTGATCTTCGCGCTGATGCTGCTGTCGATCTTCGGATCGACCATCACAAGCCTGATCATGATCATCGCGGTGCTCGATTCCACCCGCGTGTTCCGCTTGACCCGGTCCGTCGCAGTCAATGTCGCGGTGATGGATTATGTCGAGGCGGCAAAACTGCGCGGCGAGGGCCTCGGCTGGATCATGCGGCGCGAAATCCTGCCCAACATCATGCCGCCGCTGGTCGCCGAATTCGGGCTCAGGTTCTGCTTCGTGTTCCTGACGATCGCGGCGCTGTCGTTCCTCGGCGTCGGCATCCAGCCGCCAACGGCCGACTGGGGCTCGATGGTGCGCGCAAACGCGTCGCTGATCCAGTTCGCCAAGTACGACATGACAGCGGCGATCACCCCGCTGCTGCCGGCAGCGGCGATCGCGCTTCTGACCGTCGCGGTGAACTTCATCGTTGACTGGTTCCTCCAAAAGACAAGCGGACTTCGCGATGACAAATGAGCCGGGCGCCAGCAACGAGATCCTTCTGGAGATGCGCGACATCCGCATCGACGGGTATTCCGACGAGCAGTGGCATCCGATCATCAAGGGCGTCGACCTGACCCTGCGCCGCGGCGAGATCATGGGGCTGATCGGCGAATCCGGCGCGGGCAAATCGACGCTCGGCAAGGCCGCCATGGGCTATACCCAGCCCGGCTGCAAACTGACCGGCGGTTCGATCCTGTTCGACGGCATCGATCTGGCCAAGGCCAGCGACCGGGAAAAGCGCAAGCTCTGGGGCACCCGCATTGCCTATGTGGCGCAATCCGCCGCCGCTTCCTTCAATCCCGCGCACCGTTTGATCGACCAGACCGTGGAAGCCGCCAACCGGCGCGGATTGAGGCCTGATGCCGAATCCCGTGCCGACGCGGTGGAATTGTTCAAGGCGCTGCAACTGCCCAACCCCGAAACCATCGGCGGCCGCTATCCGCACCAGGTGTCCGGCGGCCAGCTGCAGCGGATCATGACGGCGATGGCCATGTCGCCGCGCCCCGACCTGATCATCTTCGACGAACCCACCACCGCCCTCGATGTGACCACCCAGGTCGAAGTTCTCTCGGCGATGCGAAACATCGTCGAGGAATTCAACACGGCGGCAATCTACATCACCCACGATCTGGCCGTGGTTGCCCAGATGGCGGATTTCATCAAGGTGCTGCGCTACGGCGAAGAGGTCGAGCAAGCCCCGACCCGGCAGATGCTGACCAGGCCCGAAAAGGACTACACCAAGTCGCTGTGGTCGGTCCGGGCATTGGAAAAGCCGGAGGTCAAGGGCGAGGACATTGTTCTCTCCATCGATCATGTCGACGCAGCCTACGGCCCGATCAAGGTGTTGCACGATGTCAACATTTCGATTCCGCGCGGCCGGACCGTCGCCGTTGTCGGCGAATCCGGATCGGGAAAATCGACGACCGCGCGGGTGATCACCGGGCTTCTGCCGCCGCTTAGCGGCAGCGTCAGCTTCAACGGCGAGCCGCTGCCGGCAGCACTCAAGGACCGCAGCAAGGACCAGCTGCAGAAGATCCAGATGATCTACCAGATGGCCGATACGGCGATGAACCCGCGCCAGACGGTGGAGGAGATCATCGGGCGGCCGCTCGAATTCTATCTCGGGCTGACCGGAAAGGCCCGCGAGGCCCGGGTGATCGAGCTGCTCAAGATGATCGAGCTCGACGAGAGCTTCATGGACCGGCTGCCTTCCGAGCTGTCGGGCGGGCAGAAACAGCGCATCTGCATTGCCCGGGCGCTTGCCGCC
>JAHJUC010000159.1 GCA_018829385.1 Alphaproteobacteria bacterium | reverse complement strand
TGCGCGCTGGTTCCGTTTCCAGATCCCCGGCCTCTGCGTTCGTGTTCCGGCGATGGCTGTGGTCGCTGAACCCGTCATGGCTGCCCTCCCGAGTGCGCCAGCGGCGGGCGGAGACATCGGTCTGCTCGCGCCCGGTTGTCAGGTCGTTTTGAAATGGCTGGGCGACCGATGAAGCCGCCCGGCCATCAGGCTTACTTGTAGATGCGCTGGCGGGCTTTTTCGAGCCGCTCCAGGATCTTGTCGACGTTTTCCGGCTTGACCATGAATTCCTGGAAGCCTTCCATGCCGACCTTGGCCATCTCCGCCGGTGCGTCGCGGTCGAAGAACTGGGCGATGCCGCCGTCGGCCGTCGAGAGCATTTCGAAACCGGCCTGCAGGAACGGATCGTCACCGACCTTGGACTGGTTGTTGACCGGCAACTGGCCGAGGGCCTCGTTCAGTTTCGTCTGGACATCCGCCGTGGCGATGAAGGCCAGGAACTTCTTGGCGTCATCGACATTCTTGGCGCCGGACGGAATGTGGATCGTGTCGGTCGGCGCTTCTTCCCCGCGTGCGAGGCCCGGAGTGATTTCCGGGAACACCATGAAGCCCAGCGTGTCGTTGGTCATGCCGCCGTCCTTGAACACGGCTACGGCGAAGTTGCCCATGACATAGTTGGCGGCCTTGCCCTGCACCAGAAGTGCAGCCGCGTCCTGCCAGTCAATTGCAGCGTGATTTGCGGTGACATAGCCGGGTTCGACCAGCTTGGCCCATTCGGCAAAGGTGTTCTTCACCTTCTCGTCGGTCCAGGCCACCTTGCCTGCGGTCAGGTCCATGTGGAAGTCGTAGCCGTTGGTGCGCAGGTTCATGTAGTCGAAGATGCCGGCTCCGGGCCATAGCGCCTTGGTTCCAGTGGTCAGGCAGTCGATACCGGCTTCCTTGAACTTGGCGCAATTGTCGATGAACTGGTCCCACGTGGTCGGCACTTCAACGCCGGCCTGCTTGTAGGCGTCCTTGTTGTAGTAGATGCCCCACTGGTAATAGGTGTAGGGGACGCCCCACTGCTTGCCGTCGATGGTCATCGAGCCCTTGGCCGAAGCCAGCGTCTCGCCCAGATTGTTATCGGTCCAGACGTCGGACACATCCATGAACTGACCGGCATTGACGAAGGGCGCCATGCGGTTGCCGGCGTACCAGTTGGCCAGATCCGGAGAATCCGCCGACAGGAAGTTGCGGATCGCGGTCTTGTATCCCTCGTGGTCGAAATTCTGCAGCACCACGTCGATGTCAGGGTTGGCTGCTTCGAACTCCGCAATCGCGGCCTCGAAGGCGGCCAGCGGCGCTGGATCGAAATCGGCGTAATATTTCAGTGTGCGTTGCTCGGCCACGGCCTGCGTTGCCATCAGGGCAAATGCAGCCGTGCCAAGGAGCACGGATTTGCGTGAAAGCGTCATTGCGTAATCCTCCCGGTTGTTGACGAACCTGCCGTTCCGATTGGTGTGGCCCGTCAGACCGGACCATTCCACCTGCCGGGCGGGCAATCCTCCAAGACCACCCCGACAGCATCAATTGAAGTTCCAATATTCGGAACACAATTTGACTATTTAGAATTATCGATCTATGGTGTAGAGATTGTCAAGCTGGAAAAGCACGGCATCAGCCGCAGGCTTTGCCAGCAAAATGTGGACGAGTGGCGAGCGCGAGAGCCAACCGTTTGAAGCAAAGGCAGTTTTCGGTGCGGTTTGACAGCGGGCGGCGAAGCGGCGAGGGGAGGGGTAATGGACAATCCGGCAGATCACGGGGATGAGGCGCGCAGCGAGATCGACCGCAAGGTGGAACCAGCCCGCGCCGATACCGGCACGCTCGGCAAGGCCATAGCGGTACTCGATATCGTCGCATCTGCTGACGAGCCGATGCGCTTTACCGATATCCTTGCCCTCTCCGATCAGCCGCGCGGCACCCTGCATCGCCAGCTTTCCAACCTGGTCGAGGAGGGCCTGCTGTCGCTCGGCCGCGATCATTCCTATTCGGTCGGCATCCGCCTGCTCAAATTCGCCGCCAGGGCTTGGGCCGGCAACCAGTTCCGCGTCATTGCCGAGCCGCATTTGCGCAAGCTGCACGATCTTACCGGCGAAACCGTGCATCTCGGTGTGCTTCGCGGCAACGAGGTGATCTATCTCGACAAGGTCGAAAGCCGCCAGGCGGTGCGCATGTATTCGCAGATCGGCAACGCCTCGCCGGTCTATTGCACCGGTGTCGGCAAGGCCGGCCTTTCGGCATTGCCCGACGCCGAGCTTCAGGCTGTTGTTGCCAGCATCAGGTTTCGCCGCTTCACCGACAGCACGCTGGTGACGCCCGACGCGCTGTTGCGCGAGATCGAGGAAATCCGCGCCAGCGGCAACGCCTATGACCGCGAGGAGCACGAGCCCGGCATCCGCTGTGTGGCCGCGCCGATTTATTCGGCTGACAGAAGTTTCGTCGGCGGCCTGTCGGTGACCGGTCCGGCCTACAGGATTTCCACGGATTTGCTCGAGAGCTGGGCTGTTCTGGTGCGCGATGCGGCCAGGGGAATCATGGACGACATGGGCGCGCGGCTGGGTCCGCGCACCTGATTTGGGAGCGGCGCCCGCACGGACGCCGGGAGTGTGAGAGGGAATGTCATGGCAGGTCTTGAACTGCATCAAGTGAAGAAGTCTTTTGGCAGCGTTGACGTCATCCACGGTGTCGATCTGACCATCGACGATGGTGAATTCACCGTGTTTGTCGGCCCCTCCGGCTGCGGCAAGTCGACCCTGCTCAGGCTGGTCGCCGGGTTGGAAGCCACCACCGGCGGCACGTTGTCGATCGGCGGCAAGGATGTCACCCATGTCGAGCCGGCCGATCGCGGGGTCGCCATGGTGTTCCAGTCCTATGCGCTCTACCCGCACATGACGGTCGAGGAAAACATGGGGTTCGGCCTGAAGATGACAGGCCATCCCGCCGGTGACATCCGGGAGCGGGTCAGCCGCGCCGCCTCCATCCTGCATCTCGAACCGCTGCTGCAGCGCAAGCCGAAAGCGCTCTCCGGTGGCCAGCGGCAGCGTGTCGCCATCGGCCGTGCCATCGTCCGGCAACCCGATGTCTTCCTGTTCGACGAGCCTCTGTCCAATCTTGATGCCGAACTGCGTGTGCAGATGCGGCTCGAAATTGCCAAGCTGCACAAGGAGCTTGGCGCCACGATGATCTACGTGACCCACGACCAGGTCGAGGCCATGACGCTGGCCGACAAGATCGTCGTACTGCGCGCCGGTGTCATCGAGCAGGTAGGCTCGCCGCTCTCGCTGTACGATGATCCCGACAACGCCTTCGTTGCCGGCTTCATCGGCTCTCCCCGGATGAACTTCCTTCCCGCATCGGCAGTCGCCTCCGATGGCCAAACGCTGAAGGTCCGGCTCGATGACCTTGACGGCATCGACGTGCCGATGACAATTCGCGGCATGCATCCCAAGCCGGGCGCACAATTGCAACTCGGCATCCGTCCGGAGCATTTTGACGCTGCCGGCAGTGTTCAGGTGTCGATGCCGATCGATGTCATCGAGAATCTCGGCGGCTCCTCCTTCGCCTATTCGCGATCCCACCTGGAACTGCCGTTGACCATCGAAATCCGCGAAAACCGTGACGTGCGCGAAGGCGACACGCTCAGGACCGGCTTCAATCCGGAGCGGGCTTTTCTCTTCGACGCGCAGAGCGGTGCGCGCCTGCGCTGACCTCCTCTGCTGCGCGGAAAACAAAAGGCCCGGATGCAAGCAGCATCCGGGCCTTCTTCGATGGCCGCGACCGGTTCAGCGGTCAGGCGTTTGGCAGGCGATAATCCTTGAGGGTTTCGCGCAAGGCGGTTTTCTGGATCTTGCCGGTTGCCGTGTGCGGGATCTCGTCAATGAACATGACGTCGTCCGGCATCCACCATTTGGCGATCTTGCCTTCGAGGAAATCGAGAATGGACTGCTTGCTCGGCGAGCGTCCCTCCTTGAGCACAACGACCAGCAGAGGTCGCTCGTCCCATTTCGGGTGAGCGACGCCGATCACCGCGGCTTCCGCCACATCGGCATGCCCGACCGCCAGGTTCTCGATGTCGATCGAGGAAATCCATTCCCCGCCGGACTTGATGACGTCCTTGGCGCGGTCGGTGATCTGCATGTAGCCGTAGGCATCGACATGCGCGACGTCGCCGGTGTCGAACCAGCCGTCCGCGTCGAACTGCTCGGCGCCGCGGCCCTTGTAGTACGAGGACGAGACCGCCGGACCGCGAACCTTCAGCCGGCCGAAGGTCTTGCCGTCCCACGGCAGTTCCTTGTTCTCGTCGTCGGTGATCTTCATTTCGACCGTGAACGGCGGATGACCCTGCTTGGCCTGCAGGTCGAGCTTCGCTTCCCCGGTAAGGTGGCTGTATTCCGGCTTGATGGAACACAGGGTCCCCAGCGGGCTCATTTCGGTCATGCCCCAGGCATGGATGACCTCGACGCCGTAATCATCCTGGAACGCCTTGGTGATGGCGCGCGGGCAGGCCGATCCGCCGATCACCACGCGTGAGAGATCGGGAAGCTTGCCGCCATGCTTCTCCATGTGCTGCAGAAGCATCAGCCAGACGGTTGGCACCGCAGCGGTGATCGTCACCTTCTCCTGCGTCAGGATTTCATAGATCGATGCCCCGTCCATGCCTGCGCCCGGCATGATCATGGTGCAGCCGCACATCGGGCCGGAGAAGGCCGTCGACCATCCATTGGCGTGAAACAGCGGAACCACCGGCATCAGCCGGTCGCGTGAGGCGAGATTGAGCATGTCCGGCTGCAGTGCTGCCATCGCGTGAAGCACATTGGAGCGATGCGAATAGACCACGCCTTTCGGGTCGCCGGTGGTGCCGGAAGTATAGCACATCCCGGCTGCCGTCCGCTCGTCGAACTCTTTCCAGGTGAAATCGCCGTCGGCTTCTGCGAGATAGCTTTCGTAGGACACCGCGTTTTTCAGCGAGGTCTCCGGCATGTGCGCGTCGTCGGTCAGGATCACCACGCGCTCGAGGCTTGGAACCTTGGGCGCGATCATCTCGACCAGCTTGACGAATGTCAGGTCGACGAACAGCATCTTGTCTTCGGCGTCGTTCATGATCCAGGCGATCTGGTCGGGAAACAGCCGCGGATTGAGCGTGTGATAAACCGCCCCGATCCCGAGGATCCCGTACCAGGTTTCCAGATGCCGCCAGGTGTTCCAGGCCATGGTCGCGATCCGGTCTCCGACACCGCAGCCGTCACGCTCCAGGCGCTGCGCAAGCTTGAGAGACCGGGCGCGAATCTCCGCGTAGTTGGTCCGGTGGAACGGTCCTTCGACGGAACGCGAAACAACTTCTCTCTGGCCGTGATAAATCGCCGCATGGTCGATGACCTTGTGGCAGAGAAGCGGCCATTCCTGCATCATTCCAAGCATATGATCCCCTTTGGATTTTTTCCTCTTCCAGCGCCGACAGTAACGCTTCGGGGGGAGCGGAGACAACATCAAATTGTTGCCGAATTGAGGTTTTGCATCCGTAAGAATTTAGTATAATCTTAAATAAACCAAAGCTCAGGTTTTGGTCTTGAAGCCGGACTGCATGACCGCATTCTGCTTCGATGCGAGTTTGTGTGTGCCGGACTAGAGATTGGAACGGGGATTTGAAGCTGAGCGATTTCGTAACAGCATTTCTATACGGAAAAGTTGTATTTCCGTTCCTTGCAGAATTCCGCGTTGCACAAATGGTGCGCATATGACCGCGCAGGGTCAGAAGAAGACAGATGTTTTTAGCGCGATCCCGCAACTGAAGAACTGCAAGACACAATTTGATGTTCTCAGACTGCTGCGGGAGATCTCCACCGCATTTGGCTACCAGTTTTTCTTTGTCGTCAAAGGGCCGACGACGGAAGCAAAGTCCTTCTCGCAGGCGATTGTCATTACCTCCGCGCCCTCCGAACTGGTTCAGGCCCATGAAGCCTGGGAACCCGTTTCAAGCAACCCGTTGGCGGACATACTCCGCCAGACCGGCGCGCCAATCGAATTACGGCTCGATGATCCGGCATCGACTGTACCAGCCGATTTCAGGTCGTTCGCCGAGGGGGTTTCGAGCACTTACAATCTGGACTGCGCGTTCATTGTCCCGGTCTATCATCCGGATCACGGGCCGGCTGCCGTTCTCTTCGTTGGCAGGCGCGCGCCCATGAGCATCGCGGAGACCGCCGAGTTGGCGCTCTACGGGCATCTGGTGCATGAGAAGCTGCATCACGTGTCGGCCAAGCCGGCAAAGCCCGATTCGCCGTTGACCGAGCGTGAACGTGAGTGCCTGATCTGGACCTCGGTGGGCAAGACCTCGGTCGAAATCGCCCAGATTCTCGGCCTGTCCGAACACACGGTCAACCACTACCTGAACAATGCTGCCCGCAAGTTTGACGCGGTCAACCGGACGCAAGCGGTCGCCCATGGCCTGCGGTTCGGCTTTATCGACTGATCCGCCGATTGAAGCGTCACGTTGACCGGCCCACGCTCTATTGCGCCGCAGGATACCAGTAGCGCGCGTTGGCCTCTCCCCGGATTATCCTGACATGCTGGTTGGCGAAAACCCGGTAGGGATGGCTCCACTCGCCGTCCGGCCATTGAACCCGGATGGTCGCGCGCTCCGATACCCCGAGCCCGACATGGACGAAGCCGGTCCGCCCGGAAGCATGCCCGCCGCCAATCTGGATACGGCGGGTCTGGGTGCGCGTGCCGGTGCGAACCGAGATCAGCGAGCCCACCGCGGCCTGATTGATCTTGCCATTGTCGAGTTCGATCTTCACCCAGTTGCCCAGCGGCCTGTGACCCCAGTCGGTTGCTGTGCCGAGATTGCGGAACAGGCTTGCGGGATGCTCGCGATTGACCACCAGCAGGTCGAGCATGCCGTCCATGTTGAAGTCCTCGACAATGGCGCCGCGGCCGCGCGTGTTCAGCGCGATACCGGCTTCCGCTCCCTTTTCGTGGAAAGTGTCGTCGAAACCGCCAAGCAGCAGGTTGTCCGGATCGTAACCGGCGAAGTCCGGCATCGCCTGCACATTGCCCTTGGCGATGAAAAGGTCGGTCTTGGTGTCATTGTTGAAATCGGCAAACGCGCTGTGCCAGCCGGTTGAGGGTTTCGGATCGCCGCCGGTATAGGGCCGGTGCGCGGTGGCGCCCTTTTCGAAGGCGATGTCGCGGTAGGTCGGCCGGTCTTCCCCGGCCTCTTCGTCAAGCTTTTGCAGCTTCGTGTCGCCCATCGAGGTCAGCGCGTATTCGGGCAGGCCGTCGGCGTCGAAATCCGTCTCGGCGATTCCCATCCCCCAGACGCTGAGCCGCTGCCAGCCCTGCGAGGCGGTATAGAGCCGTGGCGCCCGACCCTGGGACATCTGCCACAATTGCTCCTCTCCGCCTCGGTAATACTGCCGGTCATTGGTAATCCTGAGATCCGGCTGGCCGGTTCGGTTCCAGTCGGTAAACAAGAGCGACAGGGCGCAGTACCCGGGCTCGAGCGTCATGGTGTCGGAGTAGTCCGGTGTGTCGCCGGGGCGGGGGCGAAGCAGATGGTTCGGCTCGCAGGTTCCGAACGGAGTCCCCGGTGCCGAGCGGTCGACATAGTTGCCGATGGCGATGGTCGGGAAGCGGTTGCCTTTCTCCCATATCGCCGACATGGCCGTCGACCAGGCGCGCCCGCCATCGATCGAGAAGCTGCGGTTGGCTTTCTCGAACTGGCAATCCGCTCCGCCCTTGAGAACCAGGTTGCGGCCGAGCCGCAGCAGCACGAGATCCATGTGCCGGTCATTGTCGATATCCAGCGGATAGGCGCCCAGCACGCCGGTGAGGTCTTCCGCTTTCAAGCCCGTGTCGAGAGGCCTGAAGGCAAGCGCGCCGCCGGTCTGGCTTTCGTTGACGAAGAACTTGGCCGGAGAGGAACCGCCCGCGATCACCAGATCAGGCAGCCGGTCGCCATTGCAGTCGAAACTCGCAGCCCCGCCGCCGACGAAAAACTCCCACCCGCCGGTGTAGCTTTGATCGATGCCCGCGGTCGCCGCCTCCTCGTGCAGGATCGGGATATCGGCGGTAAAGCCGGTCTGCGCGTTGGCGCATTGGCCAAGCGCCGCCAGCCAGACCGCACCCATTACAAGCAGTGAACACAATCTCGTCATGGGACAATCACCAGTGTCTTGAGGAACGCGATCAGGGCGGATTTCTCCGCGTCCGATGCCGCCGCATAGGCATCGCGTGCCTCCCGGCCATTGCCGCCATGCGCAAGAATGATCTCATCCAGCGTGCTGAAATCGTTGCGATGGCCGTAGGGCTGGGTCGAGCCCACGCCCCACAGTTCCGCGGTCTGGAAGATGTTGCGATCGACAAACCGTTGCGACAGAAGTTCGTTGCCAAGCGCATCGATCTGGTTGTCGGTCATGGCGTGTCGCTTGAGGTCACCGTATAGCGGCACCAGAACCCGTCCCTTCTCGTCGCGGGGCAGGGAGCCGGCCCAGTCCAGCAGCGCGATGTCGTAGACTGCCTTTGAGGAGACCTGCCGCTCGTTGAGCGTGCCGGCCAGATCGAACGGACCGGGATCGGCAAACGAGAGGCTTTCAAGCGGCAGGGCAGGGCGGTGGCAGACGGTGCAGCCGAAGTCGGTGAAGCTTGCTTCGCCGCGATCCGCCGCTTCCGCCCATCCGGCGGCCGCGGGGATCATCTGAACCGGAGCTGGCAATGTTGCCTGCCATGCCACCATCGCCGAGATGTCGGACGCTGAAATCTCCCTGGACTTGCCGTCGCCATCAAAATCATCCGTTCCCGTCCAGCGGGCGCCGAAGCGTTCGTCGGCCTGCATGCCGTGGTGATGGTTGAGCGCGTTGACGGTGAACTGCCTGAGCGAGGTCATCACGCCTTTCTGGCTGAACGGCCGGATCACCAGGTCCGTATC
>JAHJUC010000158.1 GCA_018829385.1 Alphaproteobacteria bacterium | reverse complement strand
TCACCTCGCGCTCGTGGCCGAGCATCCAGTGCACCGTCGGAAAGGCGATCTCGTCGATCGGCAGATTGTCCCAGTCGAACAGCTTGACCTCGAGGATGGATATCCACCCTCTTGTTGCTATAATGTTCTCTTTGTTAGAATCAGGATTTATTATGCGTGACAATGACAACGACCCCGTGCACTTGGTCGAAGACGCGGAAACCGGCGACCAGTTCCTGGTCTACGGCACGGACAAGGGGTTGAAGCTGGATATCCGCTATGAAGGTGAGACCCTGTGGATGACACAGGCGCAAATAGGTCAGCTCTTCGGGCGCGACGTATCGGTAATATCCCGGCACATAGCCAACGTTTTGGACGAGGGCGAACTTGACGAAACGACTTCTTTGCAAAAAGTGCAAACAACTACGGGTCGCCCCGCTACTCTATACAACCTGGATATAGTGATCTCGGTTGGCTATCGCGTTTCCTCTGCGCAAGCCACGCTCTTCCGCCGCTGGGCCACGGGCATTCTGGTTCAGTTCGCCAAAAAGGGATTCGTGATTGATTCCCACCGGCTCAAGCAGCCGGACAATGCCGACCGGATAGCCGAACTCCGTGAGATTATCCGGGATATCCGCGCCGATGAGGCCAATGTCTACCGCGAGCTGCGCCAGATTTGCGCCATGTGCCAGGACTATGATGGCAACACCGAGATAGCGCGGGAGTTTTACCAGAAAACCCAAGCCAAGCTGGTCTACGCAGTCACCTCGCACACGCCGGCGGAAATCATCGCGTCCAGAGCGGATCATACTGCGGAGAACATGGGGCTAAGGACCTGGCCGAAGGACAATATCCGCAAGGCGGATGCCACCGTGTCAAAGAACTATCTGGCCGAGGCGGAAATCAGGGAACTCAATCGGCTCACCACCATACTGCTCGATATTTTTGAAGACCAACTCGACCTTGGTAGGCTCGTGGTGATGCAGGACGCCCAAGATCTTCTGGACCGGCAATTGCAGCAGTTGGGGCGGACTGTTCTGCGCACTGGCGGACAGGTCAGTGCTTCAGATGCCAAGAGGCGCGCAGACGAGCAGTACGGGAAATTCGACGCACAGCGGAAGCTTGAACGTCAGCAACAGGCCGAGGAGCGGATTGCCGCCTTGGCCGAAGAGGCCAAAAGACTGCCCAGAAAACCGCGCTAATCAATAGGGAATGCTAGGATCATGCCGGATTCGCAAACGGCCCTTGATACCCCTTCGCCATCACCTCGCGCTCGTGGCCGAGCATCCAGTGCACTGTCGGAAAGGCGATCTCGTCGACCGGCAGATTGTCCCAGTCGAACAGCCTGACCTCGAGGCTTTCCTCGCCGACGCCATAGAGCGCTGCACCGGCGCCCGGGTCCATGAGTTCGGCGCGCCAGATCAGCTGCACCTGGCTCAGATGCGGCACGGAATAGACCGCCAGCAATTCGCCGAGTTGCAACTGCGCCAGCGCCTCCTCGCGGGCCTCGCGCCGGGCCCCGTCCTCGGGCGTTTCATTCAGCTCAAGATATCCCGCCGGCACGGTCCAGAAACCGCGCCTGGGCTCGATGGCGCGGCGGCACAGGAGCACCTTGCCCTGGTGCCTGACCACCGAGCCGACGACGATGCGCGGGTTCTGGTAGTTGACGAAGCCGCAGGTAGCGCAAACGTCGCGTTCATGAGTATCGCCGTGGGGAACCAGGCGGTGGAAGGTTTTGGGCGTGTTCATGCCGGCAAAGATAGAGCCGCCGGTCCGCCAAGGCGAGAGCGGCGTGATGGCTTTCACGCAAAAAACCTCAAATCCGCGGATCCGCAGAGGCGGGCGCGCCTGGGTGGGAGAGCGGACCGCTCAGCTTGCCGGGGCAATCGCCTTTTGGATCGCCGGCAAGAGCTTGTCGCGCAGGCTTTCAGGCGTGAACGGGCCGATCTGCTTGAACAGGATTTCTCCGTCGGGCGCGACCAGATAGGTCTCGGGGATGCCGTAGACGCCCCAGTCGATCGCAGCCTTGCCGACCGGATCGACGCCGACGGCGGCAAAGGGATTGCCCAGTTCGCCGAGGAACTTGAGCGCGTTGTCGTTCTTGTCCTTGTAGTTGATGCCGACCAGTTCGATCCGCGGATCGCGCGCCAGCTCGAGCAGGATCGGATGCTCCTGCCGGCAGGGAACGCACCAGGAGGCCCAGACATTGACCAGCGCCAGTTTTCCGGCAATCGCCGCATCGGTCAGCGCCGGCACGGGCGCGCCGTTCGCGTTCAGGCCTTCAAGCGGCGGCAGATCGAGCGACGGCGCCTTGGTGCCGATCAGCACCGAGGGGATTTCGCTGGCGTCCTTGCCCGAGCCGAGCTGGTAGAGAAACACGCCGGAAAGGGCCACAAACAGCACCAGCGGCAGAAACGCGATCAGCAGCCGGCTGCGGCCGGGAGCGGCACGCGCCGCCTCGTCGTGGATCTCTTCGCTCATCAGCTGGACCCGCCGGCAGCCTTCGACCGCCGCCGCACGCCCTGCGCCTCGAGTTCAGCCAGTTCGCGCCGCCGCGCCCGGCCGTCTGCCAGAATGAACAGCAGCAGCCCGGCAAGCGTCACCGCCGTTGCCGCATAGGAGAGAAAGACGAAGGCTTCGTGGCTCATCATGTCAGGCACCTCCGCCGATGGATTGCGCGGCCTGCCGGCGCATGGTCTGCACCCGCCGGCGCCAGATCTCGTTGCGCATCGCCATCAGGTGCAGCGTGAAGAAGATCAGCGTGTAGGCAATCGCCATCACCAGGAGCGGATAAAGCATCGAGGGGTGGATGGTCGGTCCGTCCATCCGGATCACGCTGGCCGGCTGGTGCAGCGTGTTCCACCAGTCGACCGAAAACTTGATGATCGGGATGTTGATGAAGCCGACCAGCGTCAGCACCGCGGCGGGGCGGGCGGCACGGGCCGGATCATCCATCGCCTTGTGCAGCGCCATCAGCCCCAGATACATCAGGAAAAGCACGAACACCGAGGTCAGCCGCGCGTCCCACACCCACCAGGTGCCCCACATCGGCCGGCCCCACAGCGAGCCGGTCAAAAGCGACAGGAAGGTGAAGGCGGCGCCGATCGGTAGCGCCGTCTTGGCCGCGACATCGGCCAGCGGATGCCGCCAGACCAGCGTGCCGAGCGAGGCGACCGCCATCACCGAATAACACATCATGGCGAGCCAGGCGGCGGGCACGTGGATGAACATGATCCTGACGGTGATGCCCTGCTGGTAGTCCTCGGGAGCGGCGAAGGACATGTAGAGCCCGATCACCAGCGACAGCACCGCGGCCGTGGCGAGATAGGGCAGGATCCGCCCGGAAAGGGCGAGAAACCGGGTCGGATTGGCGAGGCTGGTAAACCAGCCCTGGGAGATGGTGGTGTCACTCATGGCTTTTTTCTAATCCTTGCCGCGTCCGGTTTCAATGCGACAAATCAATCTGACGCTCCCCGGAGCGCCGCGGCGGCCGCAACGGGGCCGAGCGCGGCGAAAAACAGGGCGATCGCCGACAGGATCATGAACGGCGGCAGGAACGGGTCGGGATCGGTCACCGCCGCATAGGAAGCGCTGACCCCGAAGATCAGGATCGGGATCGCCAGCGGCAGGATCAGGATCGACACCAGCAGCCCGCCGCGCGGCAGCACCACCGCCACCGCGGCCCCGACCGCGCCGATGAACGAGATCGCAGGCGTGCCGACCAAGAGCGTCAGCATCACAGCTCCCGTCGAGGTGGCGCTCATGTTCATCAGCAATCCGAGCAAGGGTGCTGCCAGCACCAGCGGCAGGCCGGTGGCGAGCCAGTGCGCCAGGCTCTTGACGAACACGGTGAGCACCAGCGTGAACCAGTCCTGCATCACCAGCATGTCGAGCGAGCCGTCCTCGCGGTCGGCCTGAAACAGCCGGTCGAGGCCCAGGAGGGACGCAAGCAGCGCCCCGATCCACAGGATCGCCGGGCCGATCCGCGCCAGCAGGTTGAGATCCGGCCCGATGCCGAACGGGATCACCGCCACCACGGCGAGAAAGAACAGAACGCCGAGCATCGCCGCCCCGCCCGAACGGGTGGCGATCGAAAGGTCACGTCTGAGCAGCGCCATCATGTCCAGGCCTCCCCCGACGCGGCACTGTGAATGCCCGACAGTTCCAGCGACCGGACGTTTTCCAGTCCCAGCGGCTGGTGCGTGGCGGCGATTGCCAGGCCGCCCGCGGCCAGGTGCCGGCTGACCAGATCGGCAAACAGCCGGTCCGAGCGCTTGTCGAGCGCCGCCGTCGGCTCGTCGAGCAGCCACAGCGGCCGGTGCGAGACCAGGAGCCGCGCCAGCGCGATGCGCCGCTGCTGGCCGGCCGAAAGATAGCCGAACGGCAGGTGCGCCACGCCGGTGAGCCCGACCTGGTCGATCGCCTCGTCGACGGCCATGCCCTCGCCGCTGTCGCTGCGCTGGAAGCTTTTCCAGAAATCGAGGTTCTCCGACACCTTGAGCTCGCGCTTCATGGCGTTGCGGTGACCGAGATAATGGGCGAAGTCGGACACCGGCAGGGCCGCTCCGTCGTCGCCATGCAGCACGAATGCGCCCGAATCAGCTGTCAGCAACCCGGCCAGAATGCGAAGCAGCGTGGATTTGCCCGCGCCGTTGGGTCCGGTGATGACCAGCGCTTCGCCACGGGCAATCGAAAAGCCTATGTCGTCAAACAGCACGCTGTCGCCGCGCCGTCCCTTGAGTTTCGTGGCTACTGCCCGCATCTGCCCCCCGTATTCCGGGTCGCCGCACGGCGTCCGGCGCTCCCATTCAGCAAAAACCAACCACCCAAAAAAACATTCGAATGGGACATTGGTTGATCTGGCACGTTCTTACGAAATTATCTATAAAGCCCGCAACCACGCCAGCGGTCGGCGTGAATTCAATCTAGCGCCGAACATGATGCCCCAAGCGTCACGGGCGGACAGCGGAAATGACCGTACCCGCATCCTTGTCCACGCAATCAGCGTGTAAGGTGTTCGCCCTCAAATTCGGCCGAACTCATGAAAGCGGGTTGCCTGTGGCCAAATCACTCGACAGCTTCAATTGCCGTTCCACCCTCAAGGTCGATGACACCGACTATGTCTATTACAGCCTCGTCGAGGCCGAAAAGAATGGACTGACCGGCATCTCGGCGCTTCCGTTCTCGATGAAGGTCATTCTCGAGAACCTGCTGCGCAACGAAGACGGCCGCACCGTCAAGAAGGATGACATCCTCTCCGTCGTTGCCTGGCTGACCAACAAGGGCAAGGCCGAAGCTGAAATCGCCTACCGTCCGGCGCGCGTGCTGATGCAGGACTTCACCGGCGTTCCCGCCGTGGTCGACCTTGCCGCCATGCGCGACGCCATGGTGGCGCTGGGTGGCGACCCGCAGAAGATCAACCCGCTGGTTCCGGTCGACCTGGTCATCGACCACTCGGTCATCGTCGACGAATTCGGCACGCCGCAGGCGCTGGCGCACAATGTCGAGCACGAATACGAGCGCAACGGCGAGCGTTACCGCTTCTTGAAGTGGGGCCAGCAGGCGTTCAAGAACTTCCGCGTCGTGCCCCCCGGCACCGGCATCTGCCACCAGGTCAACCTCGAATATCTCGGCCAGACCGTCTGGACCAGGGAAGAGGACGGCGAAATCACCGCCTATCCCGACACCTGCGTCGGCACCGACAGCCACACCACCATGATCAACGGCCTGGGCGTTCTCGGTTGGGGCGTGGGCGGCATCGAGGCGGAAGCCGCCATGCTCGGCCAGCCGATCTCCATGCTGCTGCCGGAAGTCATCGGCTTCCGCCTGACCGGCGCGCTCAAGGAAGGCGTCACCGCCACCGACCTGGTGCTGACCGTCGTGCAGATGCTGCGCAAGAAGGGCGTTGTCTCCAAGTTCGTCGAATTCTTCGGCCCCGGCCTTGATTCGATGACGCTTGCCGACCGCGCCACCATCGGCAACATGGGCCCGGAATACGGCGCAACCTGCGGCTTCTTCCCCGTCGATGGCGAGACCATCAACTACCTGACCATGTCGGGTCGCGAAGAAACCCGCATCAAGCTGGTCGAAGCCTATTCGAAGGCGCAAGGAATGTGGCGCGACACCGGCGCCGCCGATCCCGTGTTCACCGACACGCTGGACCTCGATCTTGGTTCCGTGGTGCCCTCGATGGCCGGCCCGAAGCGTCCGGAAGGCCGCATTCCGCTCGAAGGCATCGCGTCGGGCTTCGCCAAGTCACTGGAAGACGAGTACAAGAAGCCCGGCCAGCTTGCCAACCGCTACCAGGTCGAGGGCGAGGATTACGATCTCGGCCATGGCGACGTGGCGATCGCGGCGATCACCTCGTGCACCAACACCTCCAACCCGAGCGTTCTGATAGGCGCAGGCCTTCTGGCCCGCAACGCAGTGGCCAAGGGCCTGAAGACCAAGCCCTGGGTCAAGACCTCGCTGGCGCCCGGCAGCCAGGTCGTTGGCGAGTATCTCGCCAAGTCCGGCCTGCAGGCCGACCTTGATGCGCTCGGCTTCAACCTTGTCGGCTTCGGCTGCACCACCTGCATCGGCAACTCCGGCCCGCTGCCGGCCCCGGTCTCCAAGACCATCAACGAAAAGGGCCTGATCGCCGCCGGCGTGCTCTCGGGCAACCGCAACTTCGAAGGCCGCATCTCGCCCGACGTCCAGGCCAACTACCTGGCCTCGCCGCCGCTGGTGGTGGCCTACGCGCTGGCAGGTTCCGTGCAGAAGGACCTGACCACCGAGCCGATCGGCGACGACAAGGACGGCAACCCGGTCTACCTCAAGGACATCTGGCCCTCTTCCAAGGAGATCCAGGAGTTCATCATGAAGTATGTGACCCGTGAGCTCTACGCGACCAAATACGCCGATGTGTTCAAGGGTGATGCGAACTGGCAGGCCGTCGAGGCCCCGGAAAGCCAGACCTATGCCTGGGACGACAATTCGACCTATGTGCAGAATCCGCCCTACTTCGAAGGCATGGGCAAGACCGGCGCCGGCATCTCCGACATCAAGGGCGCGCGCGTCCTTGGCCTGTTCGGCGACAAGATCACCACCGACCACATCTCGCCCGCGGGTTCGATCAAGGCCCAGTCTCCGGCAGGCTCCTACCTGATGGATCACGGCGTCGGTGTTGCCGACTTCAACCAGTACGGCACCCGCCGCGGCAACCACGAAGTGATGATGCGCGGCACCTTCGCCAACATCCGGCTGCGCAACCACATGCTCGGACCGAACGGGCGCGAAGGCGGCTACACCTTCCACTATCCGTCCCGCGAGGAGGTGTCGATCTTCGACGCCGCCATGCAGTACAAGGCCGAAGGCGTGCCGCTGGTGATCTTCGCCGGCGTCGAATACGGCAATGGCTCGTCGCGTGACTGGGCTGCCAAGGGCACCAACCTCCTGGGCGTCCGCGCCGTCATCGCCCAGTCCTACGAGCGTATCCACCGCTCCAACCTGGTTGGCATGGGCGTCATCCCGTTCGTCTTCGAGGAAGGCACCAGCTGGGAAAGCCTCGGCCTGAAGGGCGACGAGGTCATCACCATCGATGGTCTGGCAAACATCCAGCCGCGCGAGAAGAAGATCGCTCACGTCACCTTCGCCGACGGCTCGGTCAAGGAAGTGCCGATCCTCTGCCGCGTCGACACGCTCGACGAGCTGGACTACCTCAAGAACGGCGGCATCCTGCAGACCGTTCTGCGCGATCTGGCCGCCTGAGC
>JAHJUC010000157.1 GCA_018829385.1 Alphaproteobacteria bacterium | reverse complement strand
GATCCGCTCCATCGTCAATCTCGCCAAGCAGCTGGAGATGAAGGTGGTGGCGGAGGGTGTGGCCTCCGAGAGCGATGCGATCAAGCTCTCGGAAATCGGCTGCGATTATGGACAGAGCTTCCTGTTCGGCCCGCCGATCGGTTCGGATTCGGTTCAGAAGCTTCTGAAGGAACGGTTCCCGGTGGCCCGACCCAACTGACCGCCGCTGCCTGCCGCCCTGCCCGCCGGTTCCCCTGCCCCGGTCAAGGCTCCGGTTTCACCGGCAATCCGGTTATCTGGGACGTGACTCAGGCGTGGCCTGCCTGGTTGGACAGCATCGCCGGCTGGATCCCCATATGGGCCAGAACCCGGTCGTATTTTCCGGAATGGTCCTGGTCAAAGACCAAGTCGTCGCGTCCGGGGCAACTCAGCCAGGTGTTGGAGGCGATTTCGCTTTCAAGCTGCCCGGGCGCCCATCCGGCGTAGCCCAGAAGCATGATGCCGCGCTCGGGACCGCGGCCTTCCTTGATGGCCCGCAGGATATCCACCGTCGCCGTCAGGCACAGATCGTCGTTCACCGGGATGGTCGACTCGCTCAGGTAATCGTCGGAATGCAGGACGAAGCCGCGGCCCGATTCCACCGGACCGCCGAGCTGGATGGGAAAGTCACGGGCGCGATCGCTGACACCGCCGCGCGAGCCGGGGCCATCGCCCTTCGGACTACCGAGATCGAGATTTTCGAGCAACTGCTCGAACTGGAGCGGTTGCGGCCGGTTGACAATGAACCCCATGGCGCCATCCTCGGAGTGGGCGCACACGAATATGACCGCGCGCTCGAAGCGCTCATCGCTCATACCCGGCATGGCTACGAGGAAATGCCCATCCAGGCATCCCCGGGGCCCCCGGGACAATTTCTTATCAATCCCGAACATGGATCGAGCCTAGCAAGTTTCAGCATTTTGGAAAGCCCCTTCCGGCACATGATTTCGGGGCACAAGGCGAGCAGGACGACCGGTCACGGAAAAATGAGAAAGCGGTGTGGTGTATTGAATGGATTTGCCGCTCCCGGTTCCGCTAGGATGTCTCCATGTCAACACGCCCTGCGATATCCCTGTTCCGGCACCTGCTGCCTGTCCTAGCCGTTCAAGCGATTGCCCTTGCCGTGACCCTGGTTCCGGCCTGGTCACTCGACAGCGGCTGGGCCGAGACCGAGGGGGGACGGATGCGTCTGGTCATAGATCCGGCGCCGCGCGACGACGGCACGATTGCCGGATTTCTCGATGTCGACCTGGATCCAGGCTGGAAGACCTATTGGCGCGATCCCGGCAGTGCGGGGATTCCGCCGACGCTGGATTTTTCGCTGAACAAGGGCGTCGCATTCCTGTCGATGGACTACCCGGCGCCGGTGCGCGTCGATGACGGTTACGCGATCTGGGCCGGCTATACGGCGCCGGTCCAGTTTCCGCTGACATTCCGGCGCACCGCATCCGGGAGCGGGCAGGTCCACGCCCAGGCCTTTATCGGCATCTGCGAAAAGATCTGCGTGCCGTTCCAGGCCGAACTGGTTGTCGACCTGCCCGCCGATCCCGCCGGCCATGATGCCGCGCGGCAGGCCGTCGATGCCGCGTTTGCCCGCCTGCCGGACGCCCCCGGGGACGATTTCGGCCTCAAGGGTGCGTTGCTCGATATGAACGGCACGCAGCTGACGATCTCGGCGACCCTGCCCGCATTCCGCCCGTCGGGCGTCGATCCCGAACTCTTTGTCACCGGACCGGACGGATTTGCCTTCGCTCCGCCGAAGCTGACGGGCATCGAGGACGGGCTGGCCGAATGGTCGGTCCGGGTCGAACAACCTTCCGGAGCGGGTGCGGACACGGATCCCCTCCGCCTCGACATCGTTGTCACGCTGGGGCAGCGCGCCATCGCTCAGAGCGTTTCGGTCGGCCGCGCGGCCGGGAATTGATTCCGGCCCGATTTTCTTGAAATCAAGACTCGAAATTTCCGCCGCAGCTCCTAGATTGCGGCTGATATCAAAGGCACACAAGGAGCGCCGACGTGACGATTTCAATTGGTGATAAACTGCCCGAAGCCACTTTCAAGGAAAAGACCGCAGACGGCATGACGGAGACAAAGGTCAGCGACCTGTTTGCCGGCAAGAAAGTCGTCCTGTTCGCGGTGCCGGGCGCCTTTACGCCGACCTGCCATCTCAACCACGTCCCGGGATACATCGAGAACCGCGACGCCATCCTGGCAAAGGGTGTCGACGAGATTGCCGTGGTTTCCGTCAATGACGCCTTCGTCATGGGCGCGTGGGAAAAGGCAACCAACGGCACCGGCAAACTGCGCTACCTGTCGGACTGGGATGCGAGCTTCACCAAGGCGATCGGCATGGATGCCGATTTGTCCGCCGGCACGCTGGGCATTCGCTCGAAACGCTACTCGATGATTGTCGAGGACGGCACGGTGACGGCATTCAACCTCGAAGAGACCCCCGGCACGGCAGTAGCCTCGGGCGCTGCCGCCCTGCTCGAGCAGCTCTGAGCTCCGCAGACAATGCGAAACACCAAGCGGCGCCCTATCGGGGCGCCGTTCTGGTTTTGAACGGCGCCATGCCCTCGCGCGCCAGCTCATCGGCGCGCTCGTTCTCCGGATGGCCGTCGTGGCCCTTGACCCAGTGCCACTTGACCTTGTGGCGCTGGTTGGCCTGGTCCAGCGCCTGCCAGAGCTCGGCGTTCTTCACCGGCTTCTTGTCGGCGGTCTTCCAGCCGTTCTTCTTCCAGCCGAAAATCCACTTGGAAATGCCGTCCATGACATATTTGCTGTCGGTGTAGAGATCGACCTCGCAGGCGCTCTTGAGCGCGTTCAGCGCCGAGATCGCCGCCAGCAGTTCCATGCGGTTGTTGGTGGTTTCGGCCTCGCCGCCCGACATTTCCTTGACCGTCGCGCCATGGCGCAGGATCGCGCCCCAGCCGCCGGGACCGGGATTGCCCGAACAGGCGCCGTCGGTGAAAATTTCCACGTGCTTCAAGATGTCAGATCCCTGCTGCGAAGGCCATATTCCGAGCTCGATCCAATCCTGCGATGGAACCGCAGCTTGCGCAGATATTCGAGCGGATCCTTCTTGACCACCAGCGCGCCTTCCGGCGTGGTCAGCCAGTCGTGCAGACGGGTGAGGAAGAAGCGCAAGGCCGCGCCGCGGGCCAGCAGCGGCAAGGCTTCCGCCTCGCGGCTGTCGAGCGGACGGACCGACACGTAGCCGTCGATCAGCGCCATGCCCTTGGTGAGGTTGAATGCGCCGTCGGCTTCAAAACACCAGGCGTTGAGGCAGATGGCGACGTCATAGGCGAAGAAATCATTGCAGGCGAAATAGAAGTCGATCAGGCCCGACAGCCGGTCCTCGATGAAAAACACATTGTCGGGGAACAGGTCGGCATGGATCACGCCCTCCGGCAGACTGTCCGGCCAGTTGCTTTCAAGGACCGCCAGTTCCTCGTCGATCTCATCGCGCAGTCCGGGCTGGACCTCGTTGGCGCGGTCGCGCGATCCCTCCCACAGGGGCCGCCAGTTGACCACGGTCAGCCCGTTGACGCGGCGGATCGGGAAATCATTGCCGGCCACATGCATGGCGGCCAGGGCGCGGCCCACCTCGCGGCAATGCGGGGCCTGCGGCTTGCGCAGCCAGGCGCCGTCGAGAAACGAGACCATCGCCGCCGGCCGGCCGGCCAGTTCTCCCAGATGTCCGCCATCCCGGCGTTCGATCGGCAACGGGCAGCTCAGCCCCTTGAGCGCAAGGTGATCCATTAGCCCGAGGAAAAACGGCAGGTCGTCACGGTTGACCCGCTTCTCGTAGAGCGTGAGGATGAAGGTGCCGCCGCTGGTGCGCAGCAGGAAATTGGAATTCTCCACCCCTTCAGCAATGCCCTTGTAGGACAGCAGCGTGCCGACGTCATATTCCTCGAGAAACGCCCTGAGCTGTTCCTCGTTCACATCCGTATAGACGGCCATTCTCAGCGCTCTCCATTGACGAACGCCATGTCGGCGGTCGTGAGTTCGACATCGCGCAGTTCGCGATTGACCAGGAAGTTCTCGGTCTCCTGCACGGTCTCTGCCAGCTCGATCTTGGCGTCGAAGCGGGCCTTGAACGCGTCGATGATTTCGGCGACCACGACTTCGGGCGCCGACGCCCCGGCGGACAGTCCGAGCAGTCGGATGTCGCCGATGGCGTCCCAGTCGATTTCGTAGGCGCGCTGCAGCAGGATCGACTTCTTCGCCCCGGCCTTGAGAGCGACTTCGACAAGCCGCCTGGAATTGGATGAATTAGGGGCGCCGACGACCACGAACAGGTCGCAACCTGGAGCCGCCTGCTTGACCGCATCCTGGCGGTTGGTGGTGGCGTAGCAGATCGATTCCGCCGCGGGCGCTGTGATCTGCGGGAAGCGCTGATTGAGCCGCGCGATCACGTCGGCGGTGTCATCCACCGACAGGGTCGTCTGGGTGACGAAGCCCAGTGCGGCCGGATCAGCGGGCTCGAAGGCGTCGACGTCCGCCACGGTTTCGACCAGCGTCACTGCGCCGGGCGGCAGCTGACCCATGGTGCCGATGACTTCGGGATGACCCTTGTGGCCGATGAGCACGACGTGCCGGCCAAGCCTCTCGTGGCGCATGGCCTGCTTGTGGACCTTGGAGACGAGCGGACAGGTGGCGTCGAGATAGAACAGGTTGCGGGCTTCGGCGTCCGCGGGCACCGACTTGGCGACGCCATGGGCCGAAAAGATCACCGGCTGGGCGTGATGCTCCTGCGGGATCTCGTCGAGTTCCTCGACGAAGACCGCGCCGAGCGCCTCCAGACCCTCGACAACGAAACGGTTGTGGACGATCTCATGGCGAACATAGACCGGCGCACCATACTTCTTCAGCGCCAGCACCACGATCTGGATGGCGCGATCCACCCCGGCACAAAATCCGCGGGGGCCGCAAAGCCGGATTGTCAGTGGGGTTCGGTTCATTGGCTCATCAAAAGTTTCAGCCGGTCAAAGTCAACCGGCAATGAGAACGACGATCAGGGCAATCGCAGCGGGAAGCGCCTGGATCACGTAGATCTTGCGCGATGCGGTTGCGCCCCCATATAGGCCGGCGACCAGAACGCAGCCAAGGAAAAACAGCTTGAGCTGGAAGGCAAAGCCCGTATCGGGGTGGAGCAGAGACCAGATCAGTCCGGCAGCGAGAAAGCCGTTGTAGAGCCCCTGGTTGGCGGCCATGACCCTGGTCTGGGCCGCCTGCTCGGGCTTGGTGCCAAAGGCCTTCATTCCGCGCGGCGAGGTCCAGAGAAACATCTCGAGCACGAGAATGTAGATATGTTCAAGCGCGATCAGCGCCACCAGGATCAAAGCCAGAATTGCCACCTGAATTTCCTTTCCGATCAACTGCCGTATCCGGCTAGCATGCCGGCATAGGGGAACGCCAGCCGTGATCAGGATTTTCGCTTCAACCATCCGACTACGGCGACACCGAGCAGGGCGAGCGCCAGACCATACCATGTGATGGCATATTGCAGATGGCTGTTGGGCAGATCGATGACCGTGACCCCGCCGCGCGGCAAGCCGCCGGGAACCGGGGTTGAATCGGCATCGAGGAAGAAGGGCAGCACCTTGTCTGCCGGCAAGCCGGCGGACGCGGCCATCCGGTCGAGGTCCTTCCAGTAGAAGATATTGGCAGCCTCGTCGTTCTCGGGGACCATGAAGGAGGGCTTTTCCTCGAGCCGGGCGCGCGCCAGACCGGTTATGGTCTGCTCGCCCTCGACCAGGCTTTGCGGACGCAGCGCGGCCTCCTTCCGGTCATAGGGCACAAAGCCGCGATTGACGAAAAGCAGGCGACCGTCACCAAGTTGGAGCGGCGTGTAGACATAGAACCCGGACTGGCCCTCGAAGGTCGCGAAGAAATGCCGTTCCCTGTCATTGAGAAAGCGGCCCGAGGCGCGGGCCGTCCGGTAGTCGATCGGCTCACCGGATGCGAGCAAGCTCTCGATCGTCTTGAGATCGGCGGGTTGCGCGGTGCTGCGCTGTTCGATCGCCGCCAGCAGATCCTGCTTCCAGTAGAGCCGCTTGACCTGCCAGGTGCCGAGCGAAACGAGAATTGCAAGGGCGATCGGCAACAGAACGAGGCCGAACCAGAACTTGCCGGTGCGCCGGGTTTTCCCGCTGTCTGCCGGCTCAACCACGATCGATCTGTCCCTCGGCCGCCTTGTGGCGGTATTGCAGCGCGATCATCAGCCCCTTCAGCGCCCGCAGGAGCACCAGGCAGAGAATGGTCGACAAGGGAATCCACATGATCAGATGAACCCACAGCGCCGGGCTGTAGTTGACCTCGAGCCAGAGCGCGAGGCCGACGACGACAAAGCCGATGATGAGGATGACAAAGACCGCGGGGCCGTCACCGGCATCGGCGAAGGAGTTGTCCAGACCGCAAACGCCGCATTTGGGCTTGACGCCGAGCAGGCCGTCAAACAGCGCGCCTTCGCCGCATCGGGGGCAGCGGCCGCGCAATCCGACCGACACCGGATCGACGGGCGGGTAATGGGCTTCATCCTTGGACATTGGCTGGTTTCCTTGTTGCATCGGGATCACTCGCCCGCCTCAAACGCAGAGGGCGGCAGGTTTCCCCGCCGCCCCCCTGAATAGCTGGATCCAGGTCTTGATGTCAGCCGTGGTAGATCGGCGCACCCCAGGATGCCCAGACGTAGACCGCGAAGAACAGGAACAACCAGACCACGTCAACGAAGTGCCAGTACCAGGCCGCTGCCTCGAAGCCGAAATGCTGCTTCGGGGTGAAGTCGCCCTTCATGGCGCGGATCAGGCAGACGATCAGGAAGATCGTGCCGACGAACACATGGAAACCATGGAAACCGGTGGCCATGTAGAAGGTCGCGCCGTAGATCGAATCCGAGAATGCATAAGGCGCATGACTGTATTCGTAGACCTGAACGGCCGAAAACAGGATGCCAAGCAGGATGGTCAGAATCAGGCCATTGACCAGGCCCTTGCGGTCGCCATGCAGCAGCGCATGGTGCGCCCAGGTCACCGTGGTGCCAGACAGCAGCAGGATGATGGTGTTGTAGAGCGGCAGGTGCATCGGATCGAGGACTTCGATGCCGGCCGGCGGCCACTGACCGCCGGTAAAGGCGGTACGGGCAACCTGCTGGGCCTCATCATAGAACAGGCTGGCGTCGAAGAATGCCCAGAACCAGGCAACGAAGAACATCACTTCCGAGGCGATGAACATGATCATGCCGTAGCGGAGATGCAGGCCGACCACGCGGGTGTGATGGCCTTCATGGGCTTCCTTGATGGTGTCGCCCCACCAGCCAAACATGGTGTAGAGAACGATCGCCAGACCGACGAGGAAGAGGACCGGGTTGGTGATCGGCAGGCCAAGCAGCGAATCCGCGCCCTTCATGCCCTGCATCCAGCCGATGCCGCCCAGCGCCATGACAAGCGCGCCGATCGAACCGGTCAGCGGCCACGGGCTCGGGTCGATGATGTGATAGTCGTGGTGTTTTTGATGTGCGTCGGCCATGTCAGCTTTTCCCCGATGGTCATCATTCCCGCCCCGGACCACCCGTCCGGCGCAGTGTTGGTCTTACAAGGTGTTCCTGTCTTGCACCGGCTCCGCCACCGCTGCAACGGGTTTTTCCGATGCATGGGGGAAGAAAGTGTAAGAGAGCGTGATCGTTTGTATATCCTTGGCATCCAGATCGTCGACGATCGCCGGATCGACGAAGAAGACGACGGGCATGTCCATTGTCTCGCCAGGCTTCAGTACACTTTCGGTGAAGCAGAAACACTGGATCTTGTTGAAAAAGGCGCCAGCCGCCATGGGCGTGACGTTAAAGGTCGCCTGGCCGGAGGTGGCAACGTCCGAGGTGTTCGTAGCAGTGTAGGAGACCTGGACAGTCTCGCCGATCTTGAGTTCGACCTCGCGCTGAACCGGCTTGAAATCCCACGGCAGACCGGCTGCGACGTTGGAATCGAAGCGGACCTTGATGGTGCGGTCGAGGACCGTGTCCGACATCTGCTCGACGCGCTGCGTGGTGCCGCCGTAACCGGTGACCTGGCAGAACAGCTGGTAGAGCGGTACTGCGGCGTAGCTGACGCCGATCATCGAGGCCACGAATGCCGAACAGGCGACAACAATGCGCATGTTGGATCTGGTCTTGCTGGTATCCGCCGGAGTGCCGCTCATTGCCTCTTCCTCACATCGGCCGGTTGAAGATGCCGGGACCGACCTTGATGATGGTCACGACGTAGAACAGGACAGCCAGGACAGCCAGCACGATGGCGAGCGCCACGGAGCGCGAACGCCGCGCCTTCTTCTGCTGTTCGGTGAGTTCAACCCTGTCCATGATCAAGCCACCAGACCGATGAGTTTCGGCGCCAGCGCATCCAGCAGCAGCGCCGTGAAAATGACGAACAGGTAGAGCAGCGAATAGGCAAACATCTTCTTGGCCGGGATCATCTTCTTGTCGCCGTCCGGCATCCGCCAGACCTTGAGCGAGTACCAGATGAAAGCCGCGCCGAAGAGGGCTGCGACAACGCCGTAAACGAGGCCGGCAAAGCCCATGACGGTCGGAACGACGCCGCTTATGGCCGTGAGCACCGCATAGAGGACGATCTGGTTCTTGGTCGTGCGCTCACCCGCCACATTGGGCAGCATGGGAACGCCGGCGCGGCCGTAATCCTCGGACTTGAACAGGGCCAGCGCCCAGAAATGCGCAGGCGTCCAG
>JAHJUC010000156.1 GCA_018829385.1 Alphaproteobacteria bacterium | reverse complement strand
GCGACGCTCGACCCGGCGGTTTCGTCCTACATCGTTTCGGCATGGGGATACGGGCACAGCAACGCCAAGGGCATGGCGGCGATCGACGCCGCAACGCTTGAAGGCGCCGGTTATGGCGACGTGGCGTCGTTTGTCGACAAGACACTGTTCCAGTCGCCGGTTCCGGTGGAACTGAAGCAGAAGATGATTGCAGAATTCGAGAAGATCAAGGCCGGGTACTGACTGGCTTCAGCCGGTTTAATGACACAAGGAAAAGGCGCCGTACTCCGGCGCCTTTTTCGTGTTGCAGTGTTTCACCCCTGCATGATGACGAATGCGTCCCGGTCATAGGTGATGCGGATGTCCGAGCCGACCGGGATGTCGTCGGCGCCGAAGTCGTTGGTTTCGACGATCGAGAGATACTCGTCCTGGCCCTCGATGCCGACCTCCAGCGAGGTGACCTCTCCGAAGTAGTTGCGGTCGACGACCTTTCCGGTGACGATGGGATCGGCGGTTTCGCCCTCCCAGACGATGCGCAGGCGTTCGGGGCGGATTCCGATGATGGCGCTTGCCGGATCGGAAATCGCCTTGCCGGCAAGATGTCCGGTGATGTCACCGATGCCGGGCAGCGTCGCGGTGAAGCTCTTGCCGTTGACTGCAAGGTGGGACGAGGTCAGGAAGTTCATGCCGCCGAGGAAATCAGCGACCTGCCTTGTGGCGGGGTTCTGGTAGATTTCCTTGGGTTCGGCGATCTGGGCGATGCGGCCCTCGAACATCACCGCGATCCGGTCGGACATGCTCAGCGCCTCGTACTGGTCGTGTGTGACCAGCACGAAGGTGATGCCGATCTGGCGCTGCAGATGCCTGAGTTCGACCTGCATCTGCTCGCGCAGCTTCTTGTCGAGCGCCGACAGCGGTTCATCGAGCAGCAGCACCTTGGGACGCATCACCAGCGCGCGGGCGAGGGCGACGCGCTGGCGCTGTCCGCCGGAGAGCTGGTTGCCCATGCGCGGACCGAGCCCGGAGAGCTCGACCTGCTCCAGCGCCTGCCGGACGCGGCTCTGCTCCTCGTCCCGTCCAAGCCGCAACCGCTTGAGGCCATAGGCCACGTTCTCGGAGACATTGAGATGCGGGAAGATGGCGTAGCTCTGAAACACCATGTTCGTGGGCCTCAGATTGGGCGGGATGCCGGCCATGGACTTGCCACCGATCAGGATCTCGCCCGAGGAGGGATTGTCAAAACCGCCGATCATCCGCAGCAGGGTGGTCTTGCCGCATCCCGAAGGCCCCAGCAGCGAGAAGAACTCGCCTTCCCGGATTGACGCGTTGAGCGTGTCGAGTGCGCGGAAGAGGCCGAAGCTCTTGTCGACATTCCTGATTTCGATCATCGGTGTGACTGTCATGGTCTATCGGCCCGTCTTGTCAGGTTGCTGTTCGGCGTCGGTGTGAGTGCTCATGGGCGGACCGCCATTTTCCGTTCGGCGCGGCGGCGGAACAGTTCCGCCGCCGTGAGCAGAACCAGGGAGGCTGCAATCAGGATCGAGCCGAGCGCCAGAACATTGGGGAGCTTGGCGGCGAAGCGCAACTGACCCCAGATATAGACCGGCAGCGTCGGCTCGGTGCCGCTCAAGAAAAAGGCGAGGATGAATTCGTCGAGCGAAATTGTGAACGTCACCAGAAGGCTGGACACGATCGACGGCATCAGCATCGGCAGGGTGACGCGCCTTAGCGTGCCGAAGGCCGTCTCGCCCAGGTCGCGCGAGGCTTCCTCCATGCTCGGGTCAAAGCCTTCGAAACCGGAGACCAGGACAGTGACCGAGTAGGGGACGCAAATCAGCAGGTGCCCGAGGATGACGGTGATCAGCGAGAGCTGCAAGCCGAGACCGAGCATGACAACGAGCAGGGAAATGGCGATGATGATTTCCGGCAGGATCAGCGGCGCCATGATCAGGCTGCTGGCGGCGGCCTTGCCACGGAAGCGATGCCGGGTGATGGCGCGGGCGGCGCAGATGCCGAGAACGGTGCTCAAGAATGCGGCGCTGACGCCGACGATCAGCGAATTCCAGGCCGCGCCCTGCATGGCGGCATTGCCCGACAGGCTTTCGTACCATTTGAAGGTGAAGCCGACCAAGGGCAGCTTCGGGGTGGCGGAATCGTTGAAGGAGAAGATCGGCAGCAGCAGGACCGGGAAATAGAGGATCGCCACATACACGATCACATAGGTGGAAAGCAGACGCCGGGGACTAGGGAGGAACCTCATTTGAGCAGCCTCTTGAGGCCGGC
>JAHJUC010000155.1 GCA_018829385.1 Alphaproteobacteria bacterium | reverse complement strand
TTGACGCCCGGCGAGGTTTTCGAGGCGACCGTGACGCTGGACCAGATCGCCTACCGGATTCCTGCCGGACACCGGTTGCGGATTGCGATTTCGACCAGTTACTGGCCGTTCATCTGGCCGGCGCCTGAGCGGGCCACGGTGACACTCGAAGCAGGAAGTCTTGATCTTCCGTGCCGCAGCGTGCTGGCCGACAAGGACGAATGCAGCTTCGAAAAGCCGGTCGGCGCCGAGCCCTGGCGGCATGAGAACCTCAGGCCGTCCGCATCGACACGAACGACCGAAACCGACCCTGAAACCGGCCTTGTGACCACGACGATTTTCAACGATGCGGGCGAGAACCGCGACCTTGACCACGGCCTGATTTCCGGCAGCACGACGCGCGAGCGCTGGTCGATCCATCCGGACGACCCGCTTTCGGCCACGGCGCATATCCGCTGGGAGCAGACCGGCGGGCGTGACAGCTGGTGGACGAAGACTGTCGCGGAGATGGAGATGCGCTGCGATAGGGACTGGTTCCATGTCACCGGCAAGCTGGTGGCGACGGAGAACGACGCGGTGATGTTCGACAAGGAGTGGGACGAACGGATCGCCCGCCGGTTCGTTTGAGCCGCGCAGCGCCGGGGCGGACTCAGTAGGGCCATTCCCCGGCGCCGAGCGCCTTGAAGCCCGCTATCATCCGGGCGAAGCTGTCTCGCGCCCGGGTGACCGAGTGCCGGGCGCGCAGATAGCCGTGGACGAGCCCCTTTTCCTCAAAGCAGGCTGCCCGCCCGCCTGCGTCCATCATCCGCCGGCAATAGTCGGGGCCGTCGCTTGCCAGCGGGTCGCATTCCGCAGTGAAAATCACGGTTGGCGGCATGCCGGTAAAATCGGTCGCGGCGAGCGGGGTGAAACGGGGATCTCCGGTCGGAGACGAGCCGCCCGAGCGCAACTCGTCATAATAGAGCATGTCGGCAGTGGTCAGCATGGGCGCATTTGCGTGGTCGACAAAGCTGCCCTTGGAGGTGTCGGCGCCAAGCGCCGGGTAGATCAGCAACTGCCCCGCGGGAACAGGCTTCTCGCCGCGGGTTGCCCAGGAGACCGCAGCGGCGAGATTGCCGCCGGCGCTGTCGCCGCTGAGGATCACCGGACGGTCTCGGCCGTTGGCAATGAACCGGAATGCCGCAAGAGCGTCGTCAAACTGGGCCGGATGCAGGTGCTCAGGCGCCAGGCGGTAGTCGACGGCGACGACTTCGAACCCGGTCCGGTCTGAGATTTCGGCGCAGATGCTGTCATGGCTCTCGAGCCCGCCAAGGATGAAGCCGCCGCCATGCAGATAGAGCACGGTTGCCGCCGGCACTCCTGACCCGGGCCTGTATTCGCGCACCGGGATTGGCGTGACAGGGCCGGGGATGGAATAGTCGCGGACCGAGACGCCGGAGGGACGGCCGGCGTCGAACGCCCTGCACAGGGCGTCGTAAACCTGGCGCTGGCCCTGATGGTCGAGGCTGGTCGCGGTCTCGGGGTAGAAGGAGATCGACTTGTCGATGAACGCCCAGGTTTCTTCGTCGAGCAAGGTGTCGTAGGGGGCAGGGCGCAACGGCGTGTCCTTCCGGTTCGAGATATTGGTGTTGACGCCCATGCAATCGCGAGGCACAGCTTCTGTCAAACCGGAAAAACATCATGACATGGAAATTGGGTAGCGAGATCAAGGCAATCCTGTTCGACAAGGATGGCACCCTGGTCGATTTCGACAAGACATGGGCTCACACCAACAGGAAGGCGGCGCTGCTGGCCGCGGATGGCGACGCCCTGCTTGCCGACATCCTGCTGATCGAATGCGGCATGGACCCGGTGACCGGCAAGACCAGGGCGGACAGCATGTTTGCCGCAGCCAATGCCAACGAGATTGCGGCGCACATGGTGGCGCACGGCAGTCCGGTCGAGGCCGAGAAGCTGGCCCGGCTGCTCGATCAGGCTTTCATCGAGGGCGCCGATACGCCCTGGCCGATCTGCGATCTGGACATGTTGATGCGGACGCTGAGGGGGGCGGAATTTTCCATCGGGATCGCCTCGAGTGACGGGGAAGCCAGCATCCGGCGCACGGTCGAGGTTCTGGGGATCGAGACCCATGTCAGCTTCATCGCCGGCTATGACAGCGGCCATGGCCCGAAACCTGAGCCGGGCATGCTGCACGCTTATGCAGCGCATCTGGGGCTGGCTCCGAGCCAGGTCGCGATGGTCGGCGACAACAGGCACGACATGGAGATGGCCCGGGCCTCGGGCGCGGGGGCCGCGATCGGTGTGCTGTCGGGCACCGGGTCGCACCGGACGCTTGCGGAACTGGCCGATGTGCTGATCGGGTCGGTGGCGGACCTGCCGGCGCTTCTCGGTCAGCGATAACAGCCGCCGGATTGTCAGACGTTGCGGGCTGACAGGAGATTGGTGAGCCAGTCGGGATCCATTTCCGGCACAGAGGACAACAGCAACTGGGTGTAGTCGGGGAAGGGCGGTGACAGGATCTCGCTCTTGAGCCCCTGTTCGACCACCTTGCCCTGCAGCATCACCACGATCTCGTCGGAAATTGCCTTCACCGTGGCAATGTCATGGGTGATGAAGAGATAGGTGATGTTGAATTCTCGCTGTAGCCGCAACAGCAGCTGCAGGATGCCTTCCTGGACGATCTGGTCGAGCGCCGAAGTCACCTCGTCACAGATGATGACTTCCGGGTTGGCGGCAAGCGCCCGGGCAATGCAGATGCGCTGTTTCTGCCCGCCCGACAGCTCGGAAGGCAGCCGGTCCATGAAGCTCTCGTCGAGCTCGATCATCTTGAGCAGCTCGATCACCCGGGCCTCGCGGGCCTTTCCGGTCAG
>JAHJUC010000154.1 GCA_018829385.1 Alphaproteobacteria bacterium | reverse complement strand
GCCGCCTGGGTGGCGTCCGCGGGCGGTCCGCCGACATCGGCGAACACCGGTTCGATCTGCCGGCCGAGAATGCCGCCGCCGGCGTTGATCTCGTCGACCGCCATCTGCGCGCAGTTCTGCGAGGACGGGCCGAACAATCCGGCCGGCCCGGACAGGGGGATCAGGATGCCGACCTTGATCGGGCCTGCGGCGAAGGCCGAGGTGAGGGTACTGCTCGAGAGCGCGCCGGCAATGGCGACGGTGAGCGATGATTTGATGAAGTCGCGTCTTTTCATGTTTGTTCCCCGGTTGTTAGGTTTCAACGGACTGGCGGTTTCGCATCGAAGGCGAAGACGGTTTCAATGGCGGCGGCAATGGCGAGCAGCCGGTCGTCCGACAGCGCGGGGCCGTCGAGTTCCATGCCCAGCGGCAAGCCGTCGGTGCTGAGCCCGGAGGGCAGGCTGATGCCCGGGATCGCCGCATTGCTGCCCGGATCGGTGTTGCGGATGAAGGTCGGGAAGGTCGGGACCCGTTGGCCGTTCAGCTCCACGGTCTCGTCGTCGCCGATCGGCCGGGCCGGCAGCGGCGCCGTCGGGAAGATCACCGCCTCGACGTCATGGGACCTGAAATAGTCGGCATAGGCTGCCAGCAGCTTCGGCCGGTCCTCGTCGATCGCCTTCCGGTAGACGGCCTCCGGCATCGCGTCGGGGCCAAGCTGGGAGGCGACCAGTCCCTTGACGTCGGGGCTGCCGATGCCGTCGAGTATGTCCTGCATGGTCAGGTCCAGTCCCTGGTCGCGAAGATAGGCCGGCAGATCCTGCATGAATTCGTAGAGCACCACCGGGAAACTGACCGCCGCGTCGAGCGCGCCGATATCGGGAATGTCCGCCTCGATGAGCACGACACCGGCCTTGCGCAGTGCGTCGAGCGCGGCTTCAGCGTTGGCAGCGACGGCCGGATCCAGCGCCTCGTAGAAATAGCCGCGCGGCACGCCGAGCCGCAGTCCCGCAAGCGCCGCTGGAGCTGTCGCGGGCACGCCGCCCGCCATCACCCGGTCGAGCAGCTGCGCGTCCGCGACCGATCGCGTGATCGGGCCTGCGGTGTCGCGGGTGTGGCTGATCGGAACGATGCCTTCGCCCCGATAGCGCCCCACGGTGGGGCGGAAGCCGACCAGACCGCACAGCGACGCCGGAAGCCGCACCGATGCGCCGGTATCAGTGCCGATCCCGCCGGGCATCATCCGTGCCGCGACCGCCGCGGCGACCCCGCCGCTTGACCCGCCGGGGATCATGGCCGGGTTCCATGGATTGCGGACCGCGCCGGTGACGCCGTTGTTGGAACTGATGCCGAAGGCGAGTTCGTGCATGTTGCCGCTGGCGCCGAGAAGCGCTCCGGCATTAAACAGCGCCTTGGCCACCGGGGCAGGCGCCCTGGCGACATGGCTTGCCAGCGCCCCCGTGGCGGCGCCCGTCGGCAGGATGCCCGTATTGATGTTGTCCTTCAGGCACAGAGGGATGCCGCCGAGCTGCTGCCCGGCCTTGCCGGATGCATCGACCTTGTCGGCGGACTCCAGCAGTCTGTCCCAGTCGTGCGACACCAGCGCGTTGAGCGATTTCTGCTCTTCCGAGCGCGCGATCAGCGACTGGGCGTATTCGCGGGCGGAGAAGCGCCGCGCCGCCAGCACTTCCAGCGCCTGCGTGATCGTGAGGTCGAAAAGGTCGAGATCTTGATGTGGCATTTTCCCTCCGCCTGTGGTGTCGGACCGAGGGACATGATGCGTATGGCGGAGGCGGGATTCCTATCCTCAGTAATGAGGATATTTCAGATCAATGGGTGATCACCCGGGAGAGAAGCTGCGTGCGTCCGCTGATCCCGAGCTTGCCATAGATGTGCTTGAGGTGGGAGCGCACCGTCGTGAAGGAGATCCCGTATTTTGCGGCAATCTGCTGATCGGACAGGCCGGCGAGCACGGCCGCGCAGATTTCCTTCTCGCGCGCGGTGAGCATTGCGCCGGCTGCGGCCTGCTCGAGCGCTGTGACAAGGTCGACCTTGCCCTGTGCATTCGTCTCCCGCGCCAGCGCGCTGCGCATGGCATTGGTGAAGGCCGGGCCGATCGCGTCGAGGATCTCAAGCTCGCGGTGACTGAAATCCTCTTTGTTCTTGCCGCGCCAGATCCTCAGGTCGCCGATATTGGTTCCGCCGGAATAGGCGTAGTAGTTGACCCCGTAGTGGAGGCCGTCATTGGCAAGGAAGTCGTTGAAGAACTCGGTCCGGACAAACCGGCTGCGCGGCATGATCTCGCTGACGCCGGTCGCCTTGCGCCGCCGCTGCAGCACCGGTGTTATCGGATCGCAGTACTGGAAGTACTGTTCATAGGCGCCCAGATTGTCGTCGCTCATGTTGATCGACACGCGATCGCAAAACGCGTTCTGGGCATCGTTCCAGACGTAGGAGGCGAAATACTGCGCGCCGAGCAGGTCCAGCAGCTTGAGCCCGGTCCTGCGGCGCAACTCGTTCGAGCTGTAGCCGTAGGAGAGGTCAGCCATGATGCTGAAGACGAGATCGGTTTCCTTTGTCGTCAGGTTCAAGGACGGGCCCGCCGGTTTGGTGCGCATTCAGGCCGTTACGATACACACAAGGCCAGTTTCTTTCAATCCGGATCGATGGCGGCTAAGAAACTGAGCATTTGCCGTGCTGTGCCGACAGTTCCTGTCGCCGGTGCAATCCGCAGCATCGGGCAGCCGCGACAGAGCCGGCGAGAGGCAGCACCGCGGTTCCGGCATGCGCCATCCTCAAACGGCGATTGAAGTTCGCCGGAAGAAGGGCTAGTCGGAAACCATGTTGAATTCCGTGCTTATCGTCGCGGCCGGCCGCGGCCATCGCCTGGGTGGCGAGATCCCGAAACAGTTCCTGCCTGTCGGCGGCATCTGTTCGCTCCGTCGCGTGGTGGATGCGTTCCTGGCGCTCGATGCGATCGGTCTCTTGCGCGTGGTCATTCATCCCGATGATCAAACCCTTTGCGAAGCCGCCCTTGCCGGGATCGATGACAAGCGGCTGCTGGCTCCGGTGCATGGTGGTTCGACGCGGGCCCAGTCGGTGCGGTTGGGTCTGGAATCCTTCTGCGACACCGGGAGCGGCAAGATCCTCATCCACGATGCGGCGCGCCCGTTCATCCCGGCACGCGTGATCGAGGCCGTGCTGGCCGCACTTGATCAGGCGGAAGGTGCGTTCGCGGCCCTACCGGTCGTCGATGCGCTGTGGCGTGCGGAGGGTGACCATGCCCTGGCGCCGGTTTCCCGCGACGGGCTCTGGCGGGCGCAGACGCCGCAGGGGTTTGACTTCAAGGCCATTCTCGCCGCCCATCGCGGCCACAACGGCGAAGCCCACGACGATGTTGCGGTTGCCCGCGCTGCTGGCATGGAGGTCAGGATCGTTCAAGGCGCGGAAGAAAATTTCAAGATCACCACGGCTGCCGATCTGGAGCGGGCACAGGCGGAACTGCTGCGTCTTGAGAAAGCCCGCCAACCGGACTGACCAGGCCCGGCGCACCACGAGAATGGTTCGCGCTGGCCGGTCAGGCCGCCCTTACCCCATGTTGACCGCGCGCCGCCGCGCGATCTCGATATGCCTTTGCATCGCCGCGGCAGCGGCGTCGGGATCGCGCGCCTCGAGCGCCTCGATGATGCGCAGGTGGTCGCCGATCACCGAGGGGATCATCGGCACGTAAAGCCGCGTCTCGGCCAGCCGGATCAGCCTGATCTTGATCCAGTTGACCCGGTAGGCCTGGGCGATGATGTCATTGCCGAGCCCGTCGATGATCGCCTCGTGCAGCTCAAGATCGACGGCCTCCGCATCCTGCATCAGCCCCTCTTCCTCGCCGCGTTCGAACCGCGCGAGGATCTCCTCATGGTGGGCGCGCAGCCTGGCGATCAGTCCCGTATCGGCATTCGTGGCAAACAGCCTGACGGCCGCCACCTCGATGAATTCGCGGAACTGGTAGGCGTTGCGTACCAGGTTGAGGTCGACCTGCGGAACCTGCATGCCGCGCTGCGGTACAGTGCGGATCAGCCCCTCGGCCTCGAGCCGCGGCACCAGTTCCCGGATCGCGCCGAGCGGATACCCGGTGATCTCCACCAGTTGCCGCTGGGTGATGAACTGCCCCGGCTTGATCTCCTGCGACAACAGGCTGCGTGTGTATTCCTCGTAGGCCTGCTCGCGCAGTTTGAGCGGTTCACCATCCTTGTTGTGGGGCGTCTGGGGCGCGATCATCGGTTCTCCTCAGGCAGTGGCCATGATGGCGTCAAAGGCTTCGACCAGTTTCGCTTTCCGCTCAGGGCTCAGTTGCATGAGCGGCGCCCGCACGGCATCGAATCCGGCATCGCGCGCCAGGTGCCCGACCAGCACCTTGACCGCCGGCATCACCGGGTTGGCGACGATCAGGTCGACGAGCTCGCTCACCAGCCGCCCGTCGCCGCCCGAATGGATAACCGACGCCAGCAGCTCCGGCGCGATGTTGGCCACGCCGCAGATCGACCCCTCGGCGCCCCTGGCCATGGCCCGCGGCAGCAGCCGTTCGTCGCCGACCAGCACCGAGATGTCACCGTGGCTTGCGAGATAGCGTTCGGCCGTGGCCCAGTCGCCCGAGGAATCCTTGATGCCGGTGATCACCCCGGGCCAGGCCTTGCGCAGCCGGGCGATCAGCTCCGGTGACAGCGCCACCGCTGTCTGTCCCGGGATATGATACATGATGACGCCGCGAAGCCCCTCGCCGATGCGTTCGAAAACCTGGTTGAACCAGTTGAAGATCCCTTCGTCATCCACGCCCTTGAGGTAGAAGGGTGGCGCCATCAGCAGTCCGCTCGCGCCTGCGTCGAGCGCCGCCCTCGACTGCGCCACCGCGTCATCTATGGCCGACGCCATGATGCCGACCTGGATGCGTGTATCCGCGGGCAGGCTTTGCGCCACTGCACGATGCATGGCCTTGCGCTCCTCCAGCGACAGGCCGTAGCCCTCGCCGGTGGTGCCGCACAGGGTGACGCTGTCGCAGCCGCGCGCCAGCATCGCGCCGGCGTGTCTTGCAAGCTTGGGAAGGTCGACCGCGCCCGACGCGGAGTAGGGAGTCACCAGGGCGGCCGAAAGGCCGAAGATCGGTTTGGACATCAAGGATAAGCCAGTCTGTTGGAGCTAACATGTTAGTGCGATGTCACTACAAGGTTTGCTCCGAACGGTAAAGCCCTGATCGTGTATGTCAGCCCAATGCGACCTTAGTGATTGTCGCGCGGAACCGATTTCTGCGCGACGCGCTGGAACTCGTCGGCCCCGCGCAGCACCATGCCTTCCGAGAATGGTTCCGCCAGCTCGCGGAAATATTTCTGCCATGGGGTCTGGCTCGGCGGGATCGGGTAGCCGCCCGATGCGGCGAGATCCCGGGCGCGCTGCTCCCATTCCTCCTGCGGCACGAGAGCGTCGACGCGGCTCTTGCCGAGATCGATGCGGATCCTGTCGCCGTTGCGCAGCAGCGCCAG
>JAHJUC010000153.1 GCA_018829385.1 Alphaproteobacteria bacterium | reverse complement strand
GCCACCTCGGTCTTGCCGACGCCGGCCTCGCCTTCCAGCAGCAGCGGCCGCTTGAGGCTGTCCATCAGCCACAAAGCCGTCGCCAGGTCGCGATCGGGAATGTACCCGACCGCGGCCAGCTCTGTGGCGACCTTTTCCTGAGGGATTTTCACCGGCGTTTCCCCGTGTCGCTCCCTAATTGTGTAGGCCCAGCTTCTGGCCCACGGTCCAGAGCCGCCAGGCATCATGCGGCATCTGGATGTGACCGGCGCCGAGGAAGGCATAGGCGTCGTTCACGGCGTTGGAGAAGCAGGGAACCCCGCCGACATGCGGGCTTTCACCCACGCCCTTGGCGCCGATCGGATGGTGCGGCGACGGGGTCACGGTGTGGTCGGTTTCCCAGTGCGGGGTCTCGACGGCGGTCGGCAGGAAGAAGTCCATGAAGGACGCGCCCATGACGTTGCCGTGCTCGTCATAGCGGATTTCCTGCCCCATGGCGCAGGCAAAGGCTTCGGTGAGCCCGCCGTGAACCTGGCCCTCGATGATCATCGGGTTGATGCGGGTGCCGCAATCGTCAAGCGCATAGAAGCGCCTTGTCTTGGCAACACCCGTGTCGACGTCGATGTCCATGACGCAGAAATAGGCGCCGAACGGATAGGTCATGTTCGGCGGCTCGTAGTAATTGACCGCCTCAAGGCCCGGCTCCATGTTCGGGGGCGGGTTGTTGTAGGCAGCCCAGGCGATTTCCTTCATCGTCTTGAACTTCTCTGGCAGGCCCTTGACCCGGAACCGGTCGACATCCCATTCCAGATCGCCCTCATGGACTTCGAGCATATGGGCGGCGATCATCTGCGCCTTGGCCTTGATCTTGCGGGCAGCGACGGCCGTCGCGGCACCCGCCACCGGGGTGGAGCGTGAGCCGTAGGTGCCGAGACCGTAGGGCGCGGTGTCGGTGTTGCCTTCCTCGATCATGATGTCGTCGGCGGGAATGCCGATTTCGGTGGCGATGATCTGGGCGTAGGTCGTCTCGTGGCCCTGGCCCTGGCTCTTGGTGCCCATGCGGGCAATCACCGAACCGGTGGGGTGAATGCGGATTTCGGCGGAATCGAACATGGCGATGCCGAGAATGTCGCAGTTCTTGGCCGGGCCGGCGCCGACGATTTCGGTAAAAAACGAGATGCCGATTCCCATCAGTTCGCGGGTTTCGCCGCGCTTGAAGGCATCGCGCTTCTTCGCTTGTTCTTCACGCAGTTCCTTGTAGCCGATGGTGTCCATCGCCTTCTTCATGGCGGTATGATAGTCGCCGCTGTCATATTCCCAGCCGAGCGCCGACTGGTAGGGGAACTGCTCGGCCTTGATGAAGTTCTTGATGCGCAACTCGGCTGCATCCATGCCGAGCTTGTCGGCCAGCAGTTCAACCGCACGCTCAATGGCAAACACCGCTTCGGTGACGCGGAACGAGCAGCGATAGGCCACACCGCCCGAGGCCTTGTTGGTGTAGACGCCGTCGACGGCCAGATGAGCGGTGGGGATGTCATAGGAGCCGGTGCAGATGTTCATGAAACCGGCCGGCCATTTCGACGGATCGGCGCAGGCGTCGAAGGCGCCGTGGTCGGCGAGCACATGCACGCGCATGGCCTGGATCTTGCCGTCTTTGGTGGCCGCGAGTTCCGTCGTCATGTGATAGTCGCGGGCAAACGACGTGGTGGAGAGGTTCTCCATCCGGTCCTCGACCCACTTGACCGGCACGCCGAGCACGATGGAGCCGACAACCGAGCAGACATAGCCGGCATAGGCGCCGACCTTGTTGCCGAAGCCGCCGCCGATATCGGGGGCAATGACGTGGATCTTGTGCTCGGGCAGGCCCGAAATCAGCGAAACGACGGTGCGGATGACGTGCGGCGCCTGGAAGGTGCCCCAAAGCGTCAGCTCACCCTTGACCTTGTCGAAGGACGCGACCGACTGGCAGGTTTCCAGCGGTGACGGATGGGTGCGGTGATCGACCAGCATTTCCTTGATGGTCACATCGGCCTTGGCGAAGACCGCGTCGGTGGCCTCCTTGTCGCCAATCTGCCATTCGAAGATGTGGTTGGGATGTTTGCGCGGGCCATGCGCACCCACCATCTTGTCCTTGATGTCCTCGCGCAGGATCGGCGCGTCGGGATCCATCGACTTGAACGGATCGACGATGCAGGGCAGTGCTTCGTATTCCACATCGACCAGTTCGGTGGCGTCCGAGGCGATGTAGCGGTCTTCGGCGATGACGAAAGCCACTTCCTGGTTCTGGAACAGCACCTTTTCCTCGGCCAGGACCGCCTGCACGTCGCCGGCCAGCGTCGGCATGTAGTGCAGGCCGAGCGGCTTGAGGTCGGCGGCGGTCAGCACCGCAACGACACCCGGCAGGGCCTTGGCGCGGCTGGTGTCGATGCTCTTGATGCGCGCATGGGCGTGCGGCGAGCGGACGAAGTCGCCAAACAGCATGCCCGGCAGTTTCAGGTCGTCGACATAGCTGCCCTTGCCTTGGGTGAAGCGAACGTCCTCGACCCGCTTGCGCTTGCAGCCCATGCCCTGGAGTTTCTCGGTACGTTCGGCGCGGTCCTGATCAATCTTGGTCTGGTCGTTCATTCTGCTGCCTCCTGGAAAGGGGTGCCGTTGATCTTGGCTGCGGCATACTGGATCGCCTTGACGATGTTGACGTAGCCGGTGCAGCGGCAAAGATTGCCGGCGATGCCATGACGGATTTCGTCTTCGGTCGGCGCCGGGTTTTCCTTGAGCAGACGATGCGCCCGCAGGATCATGCCGGGCGTGCAGAAGCCGCACTGCAGGCCGTGCATCATGCGGAAGCCTTCCTGCAGCGCGCTCAGCGTCCCGTCGGGATTGGCCATGCCTTCGATGGTGGTGATGTTGGCGCCGTTGGCCTGGACCGCGAATGTCATGCAGCTCTTGACCGACATGTCGTCCATCTCGACGGTGCACGCGCCGCAATGGCCGGTGTCACAGCCGATATGGGCTCCGGTGAGGTTCTGATGTTCGCGCAGGAAGTGGATCAGCAAGGTGCGCGGCTCAACCAGCGCCTCGACCTTCTTGCCGTTGATGGTCAGTTCGATATGCGATTTTGCCATGGGTATTCTCCCCCTCAACCTTTGGCGCGGGACTGAGCCCGCTCGAGTGCGCGCCGCACCATGACACCTGCCATTTTCGTGCGGTATTCAGCAGGCCCGCGCATGTCCGACGCCGGTTGCGTGATCGCTTCTGCAGCCGCTACCGCCGCGTCCACCGACGCCTTGTCGAGGCTGGTTCCAACCAGCAGAGCCGCCGCATCGGACGCCCACAGCGGGGTTTCCGACACGTTGGTCAGGCCGATCGATGCGCTGGTGCATTTGCCGCCCGCCATGGTGATGACGACGGCGGCGGCCGCAGTGGCGTAGTCGCCAACCTTGCGCTTGAGTTTCTCGTAGGCGTAGCCGTGGTCCGGAGAAGGGATCGGGATGCGGACCGCGGTCAGGATCTCGCCATGCTCCAGCGCGGTGAAATAGGCGCCCTGGTAGAAGTCGCGAGCCGCGATCTCGCGGCTGCCATCCGGGCCGGTGACCGAATAGATCCCCCCCAGACACATCATCAGCGCCGGCATGTCGTTGCCCGGATCGCCGTTGGCGACATTGCCGCCGAACGTGCCCTTGTAGCGGATCTGCGGATCGGCGATCAGCCGGGAGGTCTCGGCGATGATCGGGATATGCCGACCAAGGTCTTCCGAGGAGATCAGCTCGAACTGCGTCGTCATCGCGCCGATGACAACTTCATCGCCCTTGACCGAGATGCCCTTGAGATTGCCGATACCGGACAGATCGACAAGATGTTCCGGCGAAGCCAGCCGGGTCTTCATCAGCGGTATCAGGCTGTGACCGCCCGCAAGGATGTTGGCATCCTCGCCCAGCCTGGCAAGCAGGGCAACTGCGTCTTCAACGGATGCAGGTCGATGGTAGTCGAATGTGCCGGGTATCATTCTAGCTCCTCCCAAAGCTTGGCAGTTCAAGAACCGGACTTTCAATGCACCAGGTTGCTGGTTTACAGACCGGTTTTGGACAGTGCGTGGATGAGAGGCTATTGCAGCCATTGCAGACAACCGCTGGCGCACGAACACCACGTATTTTCACGAAATACACGGTGCCTGCACGAACTGCGTCAACAGTATTGACTTAATTTCAGGCGGCGCCGGAGTGCTGACGGGCCTGGTGGGCCGCAAGTTCCTGCCGAAGCTCGGCCACGCGGGCCCGGCTGATCGGAACGGTTCGCCGGACCGGCGAGACCAGTTCTGCGACGGCTGCATCGCCGGCCTTCTTGACTTGCCCGACATGTGCAAGGCTGACGATGTAGCTGCGATGGGTCCTGTAGAATGAAGGCTTTGGCAGGCGCTCGAAGATTTCGCTGATCGAGAGCGTGCAGAACAGATCGTCGCGTCCGTTGAAGACGTAGGTGTAATGGGCGTTGGCGTGGACCGATATGACGTCGCTGGCGGCGATGTGAAAACGGTTTCCGTTCTTTTCGATCGGCAGCAGAGTAGCCGAACCTCCCTCGGTCAGCGCAGCGGCTGCCGCACCTGCCGGTCTCGCCGGGTCCGTGCCATCGGATTCGATGTCATTGAAATCGTCGGCGTTGTCATCCCCGGCCTTCAGTCTCGCTGCGTTGCTGCCTGCATCCGGTCGCTTCGGCACCAGCGTCAGCATGAAAATCCCGGAGATCGCAAAGGCCACGACGCTGACAATGACGGCCAGGGTGTCACTCGAGATGAACGAGGTCGAGGCGCTCTCAGCTGCAAGCGAGAAATCGAAAGTGGTGCCCACCATCGCGGTGTAGTGCATTCCCGACACCGCGCATCCGAGGAACGTGGCGCAGAGGAAAAGCGAAGGCCGCCGGTCGGCCGAGAACGCCAGCCACAGCGCCAGCCCCGAGGCGGTGACGGCAATCACGAAGCTGAGGACGACGTAAACCGTATCATAGCTCAACCTGGCGCTGGAATGCAGTGCGATCATGCCGACATAGTGCATCGTGGTGATGCCCAGCCCCATCACGCCTGCAGCGATGGCGAGCAGGTGCCGCGAGCGCAGACTTGCCAGGAAGACCGCGATGCCGGTCACCAGCACGCACAGCAGCAAAGACAGCAAGGTCGGCAGGACCAGATAGTCAACCTGCGAGGCCATGCCCATCGACAGCATGCCGATGAAATGCATGCTCCAGATGCCGACCGAAAGGGTGATCGCCGATGCGGCGATCAGCAGGCGGCGATTGAGTGCGAAAGCCCCCGAGATGCGCAGCGCCAGGTTGAGGCCGACATAGCTTGCCTGTATGGCAACGACGATCGACAGGGCGACCAGATAGAGATTGTGATGGTGTGATGCCATTACGGGGTGGCCCCGTCAGCCTGGTACAGAGTTGCTTCGCTGATCATGGTTGCAGGCTAGCATAATTCATCTCCCGATTTCCATCCGATCCCGAAGCGGTGCAGTTTGATCCGGACAGACACGTTTCGCCGCTGAATTCATGTGGTCACCTGGCCAGGAAACGTCCTGTTCGACGGATGGACTCCGGCGTCAGGGGCCAGATGAGCCGTCGAACCGTTTTTCCAGGTCATCGACCATATCCTGCGAAATCGATTGATCCGCGTTCATCGCCTGCAACGGACAAGTCGTGTCCAGGCGCTTGAGCGCCTTTGCGATGCCGAAGGAATTTGCCGATCCCAGGCGCGGCAGTTCCTCCCATGTCACCGGAATGGCAACCGGAGCGCCCTTGCGGGCCCGGATGGAATAGGGTGCTACCGCCGTTGCTCCCCTTTCGTTGCGCAGCCAGTCGATGAAGACCTTGCCCTTGCGCCTGGCCTTCGACATGGTTGCGACATAGCAATCCGGATGGCGCAGCGCCAGGCCGCCAGCGATGGTGCGCGAGAAAGCCGCGACCGTTTCCCAATCTGCCGTGCGGCGCAATGGCACAATGACATGCACGCCCTTGCCGCCGGTGACCATCGGCATGCTTTGAAGGCCCAAATCCCCCAGCAGCTTGCGGACGTCCCCGGCCGCGGCCTTGACGTCGGAGAAGGGCAGCCCCTCGTCCGGGTCGATATCGAAGACAAGGCGGTCGGGGGTTTCCAGCATGTCGGTCCGCGAGCCCCAGATGTGGAACTCGATGGTTCCCATCTGCGCCGCAGCAGTAAAACCCTGCCTGTCGTCGATCACCATGTATGGCTCGGTCTTGCCGGACTTCTCCTCGATCTCGACCCGGGCGATACCGGAGGGAAATCCCTTGCCGGCGTGTTTCTGAAAGAAGCACTCGCCGTTGATGCCGTCGGGGCATCTGAGCAGCGACACCGGCCGGTGTCCGGCAAGCTCCAGCATCCTGTCCGCGGCCTTAGCGTAATAGGCGGCAACGTCGCCCTTGGTGCAGCCCGCATCGGGAAACACCACGCGGTCCGGATGGGTGATCCGCACACCCAGAACCGTAACCGGCTTGCCGGACACCTGCGCAGGTTTTTCGGGCTCTGCCATCGTCGCATCCTTGTCCTCGTGCGAACCCGGAGAGACGCCATCACGAGTACGCCCCTCCACGGACTGCCTGGCGTTCGCGCCAGCGCACCGGCACCGCCGGACTGATGAAAGATGTATCGCTAAGACCGCCCGGCGACGCGTTCGCAGTCAGCCAATCTAGCATCTTCGCGCGGTTTCAACAGCAGCGATGCAAGTTCAGCGGCTCCGACCGAGACCGGAGTTTCCGGCTGGGTGCGGGAGTCCGGTATTGCGGCTCGTGAGAAGACGGCGCCGATTCCGATCAGGACGGGTTCGTCATATCCGATGATGGAAACACCCGCGTCGAGGTCCCTGAGTTCGCCGGTCCAGTGCCGGAAGCCGTCACGTGCGACGGATCCGGCGACAACCACAGCGGTGGAAGCAGGCATCCCGCCGACGATCAGGCGCCCCGAGATCTCACCCGCCGTGCGCCCGCCCATGTAAAAGACAGTGGTGGTTCTGGCATCCGCGATTCCCGCCCAGTCCAGATTGGACGGCAACTCCCCGTTGCGGCTATGGCCGGTGACGAACCGGACCGATTGCGCATGGCCGCGATGCGTGAGCGATACCCCGAGCTGGGACGCCATGGCGAGCGCCGAGGTGATGCCCGGGACCACCGTGACCGGAATGCCCTCCGCCTCCAGCCGGGCGATTTCCTCCCCTGCCCGGCCGAAGATCATCGGATCCCCGCCCTTCAGCCGCACCACATGCTTGCCGGCCCTGGCGAGCTTGACCATGGTGTCGTTGATATCCTCTTGACGGCAGCTTTCGCGGTGCCCGCGTTTTCCCACCAGCATGCGCTTTGCTTCGCGACGGGCGAGTTCCAGCACTTCGCCGGAAACAAGGTCGTCGAACAGGATGACATCGGCGGCCTGCAGCGCGCGGACAGCCTTGAGCGTCAGCAGTTCGGCGTCTCCCGGACCGGCGCCGACCAGGGTGACCCTGCCGGTCTGGCCCGATCCCGCCAGCCTTATCGCGTCGGCGCGGTCCAACAGTTCCTCCACAGCAGGGACGGCCGGCTCCGTGCCAAAGGCGCGGTCGACGAAACTCTCCCAGAAGGCCCGGCGATCGGGCCCCGGGGCCAGGCGGTCATTGACGGCAGTGCGGATCGATTGCGCCAGGGCCGCCCACCCGGCCAGCGAGGGCGCTATCAGGGTCTCGATGCGGCGGCGAATGGCCTGACCGAGAATGGGTGCTGCGCCATCGGTGGAAATGCCGATGACCGCGGGCGAGCGATTGACGATGGAGCCGAACTGGAACTCACACCATGCCGGCTTGTCGATGACGTTGACAGCAACCCCGGCCTTGCGCGCGGCGCAGAAAAAGGCTTGCGCCTCGCCGTCGGACTCCGCGTCGCAGATGGCAATCCGCATCCCCGCGAAGCAATCGCCCGACCATGACCGCCGGTGCCATGTGTATGTGCCTGACACGCCAGGTGCTGTGATGAGACCGGAAAACACAGGATCCAGCACTTCGGCATAGACATGCAGCTCAGCGCCGGCGGCGGCCAGCAGTTCGGCCTTCCACGCCGCCGCATCGGAACCGCCCGCGACCAGTACCTTCTTGCCCTTGAGCTTGTAGAACACCGGCAGTGTCGCCAGCGCACCCATGCGTTCGCGCGCGGCATCGCGGCGGCGGGAACTATTCGGCTGCAATGATCTGGTGTTCATGGAGTATCCCCCTGATTTCCGCCTTGCAGGAACCGCAATTGGTGCCGGCGCCGGTTGTGGTCGCGACCGTATCGACGCTGCTGCAGCCACTGCGGATTGCGCCGACAATGTCGTTGATGCCGACATTCATGCACGCACAGACAATCGCGCCCTTGTCCGGCATGTCGCTGGCCGGACGGCCGGCGATCACCTGCCAGCGCGACGACAGGTTGGCGAAATCCTGTTCGAGCTGATCGGCGGCCCAGTTGCGCGACACCGACACCGGCCGGTCCGACAGATAGAAAGCGCCAACCAGACGGACGCCGTCAAAGGCTGCGTACCGGGTCAGGCCGCTGCGCGGATCGGCAAGGGACAGAAGCGGCGTGGCCGGATCGAGACCCAGCAGTGTGCAGACAAGATCCCTGATATCGGCCTGTGCGCCCGCCAATGCGAATTCGGCACGCCAGCCGGCGACGGTCCGAGCCATCGCCCAGTAATCGGCCCGGAGCATGGCCGGCTTATTGCGGCTGACCACAAATCCGTAGCAACTGGCCTCGAACCGGCTCAGGCCCACGGTGGTGTTCTTCAGTGCCGGCTGGCCCGAGACCGGATCGACCACCGGCGCCACCAGCCGGTCAACCCGGGCACTTGACGCCCATTGGTCGGTCCAGTGCATCGGCACGAAGATGGTGCCTTCCCGCTGCCTGTCGGTGATCAGCGCCCGGACAACGACCTCCCCGCGCGCGCTTTCCACCCGCACCAGGTCCGCGGTTCCGATGTTCAGCAATTTGGCATCGCGCGGATGGATCTCGGCGAACGGCTCGGCGATGTGCGCCGACAGCCGGGCGCTTTTGCCGGTGCGCGTCATCGTGTGCCAGTGATCGCGAATGCGTCCGGTGTTCAGCGTGAAGCGATGACCGGTCCTGTCGGGAACCGTTTGGGGCGGCGCAACCGCGACGAAGCGCGCCAGGCGGTCCGGAGTGAAAAAACCGCCATTGGCGAAGAACCTGGTGTCGGGCGAGATCGACATATCCCGTGCAGGTCTGGGCCACTGGAACGGCTGCAGATCATCGTATGCCTGGTCATCCATATCGGCACAGGCGCCAATATCGAGATCGCGGGTTCCATTGTTTTCAAACGCGGTTTGCGCCGCATATTCGCGCATGACTGCGGCGGGACCGGCAAAATCAAAGGCCTCGGAATGCCCCATGCGCTTGCCGAATTCGGCCATCTGCCACCAGTCGGCCCGGGCCTCGCCCGGCGCGGCCAAGAAGGCCCGCTGGCGCGAGATGCGGCGCTCGGAATTGGTCACCGTGCCGTCCTTCTCTCCCCAGCCGAGCGACGGCAGTTTCACATGCGCGTGCCGGATGGTGTCGGTTTCCGCCATGATGTCGGACACCACCACGAAGGGGCAGGCTGCAAGCGCCGCCTCGACCGCGCCGGCATCCGGCATCGAATCCACCGGATTGGTGGCCATGATCCAGAGTGCCTTGATTCGCCCGTCGCCCATTGCCTGAAACAGATCGACCGCCTTCAGGCCCGGCTTTTGGGCGATGACAGGCGACTTCCAGAAGCGCTGCACCCGGTCGCGGTGGACCGGGTTTTCGATCTCCATGTGGGCTGCCAGCGTGTTGGCAAGGCCGCCGACCTCGCGGCCGCCCATTGCATTGGGCTGGCCGGTCACGGAAAAGGGGCCCATCCCCGGCCTGCCGATGCGGCCGGTCGCCAGGTGGCAATTGATGATCGCGTTGACCTTGTCGGTGCCATTTCGGGACTGGTTCACGCCCTGGCTGTAGACCGTGACCACCTTTTCGGCTCCGGCCCACAGCGCGTAAAATTGCTCGAGTTGGGTGACACTCAGCCCGGTTTGCGCCGCCAGATCTTTCAGATCCTGAGCGCGGGCGACATCCAGCGCCTGTTCAATGCCGCTGGTATGGGCTGCAACATAGGCCTCATCGACAAAGCCGTTGTCGGCGAGATGCGCCAGCAGGCCGAGGAACAGGCTGACATCGCCATCCGGCGCGATCGGCAGATGCAGATCGGCAAGGTCGGCGGTCATTGTCCGGCGCGGATCGATCAGAACGATCCTCATCTCGGGCCGCGCCGCCTTGGCCGCCGCGATACGCTGGTAGAGCACCGGGTGGCACCAGGCCAGGTTCGATCCGGTCAGCACGACGAGGTCAGCGAGTTCCAGATCCTCATAGGTTCCCGGCACCGTGTCCGAGCCAAAGGCGCGGCGATGGCCGGCAACCGAAGCCGCCATGCAGAGCCGCGAATTGGTGTCGATGTTGGCCGAGCCGATAAAGCCCTTCATCAGCTTGTTGGCGACGTAGTAATCCTCGGTCAGCAACTGGCCGGAAACGTAGAATGCGACACTATCGGGCCCATGCTCGGCGATGGCCTCCGCGAATTTCGCGGCCACGAGGTCCAGCGCGTCATCCCAGGATGCGCGGCTGCCGTCGATTTCCGGAACCAGCAGCCGCCCGTCCAGGTCGACGGTCTCGCCAAGCGCCGAGCCTTTCGAGCACAGTCGTCCAAAGTTTGCGGGGTGGTCCGGGTCGCCCTTGATGGTGACGGCGCCGCCCTCCTCCAGGGTCGCCAGGACACCACAGCCCACCCCGCAATAAGGGCACGTCGTCTTCACCGTTGTGCCCGGAGTTCGGGTCATTTCGAGACACCTAGGCCGAGGATGACCTCGTCACCATCGAGCCGCACCGGGATCGACAGGGTCTGCCCCTCGTCGGCGCCTTGCGCCTTGCCCGTCTCCAGGCTGATGACCCAATTGTGCAAGGGACAGGTGACGCAGCCGTCATGCACGATGCCCTGGCTCAAGGGGCCGTTCCTGTGCGGGCATTTGTCCTCGAGTGCGAACACCCGGTCATCGGCGGTGCGGAAAATGGCGATGCTCATCTCGCCGCTCTTGACGCAGCGTGCGCCGCGGCGCGGGATGTCGTTGAGGCTTCCCACCCTGACCCATGTCTGTGTCATCGCGTTCATTCCGCCGCCTCCAGGCTCAGTGTCGCCATCGGGTTGAACTCGTGCTTGTCCTTGCCCGAGACGCGTTCGGACCAGG
>JAHJUC010000152.1 GCA_018829385.1 Alphaproteobacteria bacterium | reverse complement strand
GGCTGATCTGCCGCGGGCTCTGCTGCTCGCCAATCTGCAAGGGTCCGGACGCGCCATGCAACTCATCGGCGCCGCGGATGTTGGCTTCCGACCGGCGGAACAGCGGCAACACGTCCGACCAGCTCCAGCCCTCGCACCCGGCGCTGGCCCAGCCATCGTAATCGGAGGGATGGCCGCGAACATAGAGCATGGCGTTGATGGCGCTGGAGCCTCCCAGCGCGCGGCCACGGGGCTGATAGCCGCGCCGCCCGCCAAGCCCTGGCTGCGGAACCGTCTCGAACGCCCAATTGTTGATTTTCGGCCGTCCGGGAAGCATGGCGACAATGCCAAGCGGCGCGCGCACCAGAATGCCCTTGCCGTCGCCTCCGGCTTCAAGCAGGCAAACCCTGACCTTCGGATCCTCGCTCAATCGCGCGGCAAGCACCGAACCGGCGGACCCGCCGCCGACAATGACGTAGTCGAACTCCATGAAAGCCTCCTCCCAAAGACCGCCGCGGAGACGAGCCTAGATCAGATGCAGACGGTTTCAAACAGAAATTGACGCGGGATACGCAAGCGTAAGGATTGGAAGATTTTCAGCAGACCCGAGCCCCTTGAGCGGCGCATGTATACGGTCGCTCACGTACATCCAACGGAATGAGGCACGGATCAGAAACCGGCGCGTTCGGACAACCGGGTCAGATCGGGAACAATCACATGGCGATTGTTGACGATGCGGATAACATTGTCCGCGCGCAGTTTGGTCAATTGCCGGCTGACCGTTTCCATGGTGAGGCCGAGGAAATCGGCAATATCGGTGCGGCTCATCGGCAGGTCGTAGGTCACCGAGTCGCTTTCGTTGTCCGGAAAGGCATGTGTGGCGATCAGCAGGAGGAAGCTTGCAACCTTCTCGCCGGCGGTCTTGCGGCCCAGCGTGAGCATCCAGTCGCGCGCTTCGTCGAGCTCGGTCAGCGTTTGCTCGAGCAGCTTGTGCTCAAGCTCCGGCATTTCACGGATCATGCGCTCGATGGCAGCCTTGGGAAAGGAACAGACCTTGACCTCGGTGGCGGCTTCCGCGCTGACGCCGTTCTCCTGTCGGAACGGGCGACCGAGAAAATCCGGAGCGAACTGCAGGCCAACGATCTGCTGGCGGCCATCGGACATCATCTTCGACAGCTTCACCACACCCGAAATGATGTTGGCATAACTCTTGGTCTGCAGGCTCTCGCCCACCAGCTCCGTTCCCGGCTCGACCGTGCGCCGGGTCGAGTGCTGGCTCAGCTGCAGCAGCTGATCGTTGGTCAAGGCTCCGCAAACGCCGCGATGGCGGCTTTCGCACGCCTGGCACAGCACCGGAATGTTCGAATTGTGAACGTCTTTGCGTTGAATATCCATTGGATTCCTCGATCACGTCCATACTACTTCGCCGCGCAGTGCTTCAAAGGATACATGATGTCGCAGACCTTGAACACCGGCTGTCTTATGCATCTTTTTGCACAGATGTATGACGCCGGCTGCATGGCCCACCTTCAGCCTCGCCGGTTTGACGAGAATCAAGGATATCGAACTCGCTTAGGTTATCATGCCAATGATGAGAACCGATTCAGCTTCGACCAAGGGCACGATCTTCGACATTTCCGGGCTGACCAAGATCTACCGTACAGGGGAGGTCGAGGTCCGCGCGCTCAATGGTGTCGACCTGACGCTGGAGGCGGGCGAAATGGCGGTGCTGCTTGGTCCGTCGGGCAGCGGCAAATCCACCCTGCTCAACATTGTCGGCGGCCTCGACCGGCCGACATCGGGATCGGTGAAGTTCAAGGGCGAGGAACTGGCCGGCGCCAGCGACCGGGACCTGACCGCCTATCGCCGGGACCATGTCGGGTTCGTGTTCCAGTTCTACAACCTGATCCCCAGCCTGACGGCCTGGGAGAATGTCGCGCTGATCACCGAAGTGGCGTCCGATCCGATGACGCCCTCGGAGGCGCTGTCGCTGGTTGGCCTCGAAGCCCGGATGAACCACTTCCCAGCCCAGCTTTCGGGCGGCGAGCAACAGCGCGTGGCGATTGCCCGGGCGATCGCGAAGCGCCCGGAAGTGCTGCTTTGCGACGAGCCGACGGGTGCGCTCGATTCCGCCACCGGCATCATCGTGCTCGAGGCGCTGGCGCGGGTGAACGAGGAAACCGGCGCCACCACCGCGATCATCACCCATAACGCCGGCATCCGGAAGATCGCCCACCGGGTCTACTCCTTCCTTGATGGCCAGATCGCCTCCTGCGAGTTCAACGAAGAGCGGATCAAGCCGTCGGAGGTGAGCTGGTGAAGGCGCTGAGCATGCTTGACCGCAAGCTGGTCCGCGATCTCGCCCGCCTGTGGGCGCAATCGCTGGCGATCGCGCTGGTCATGGCCTGCGGGGTCATGACCCTGATCCTGGCGCTCGGCGCCACGCGGGCGCTGGAAGACACACGCGCCGCCTTTTACGACCGGACCCGGTTCGGCGATGTCTTCGCCTCGGCCACGCGGGCGCCGGAAAGCCTCAAGAGCGCGATCGCGGCCATTGACGGGGTTTCGGCGGTGTCGACGCGGATCGTCAACGCGGTGATCATCGACATCGAGGGAATGGCGGAACCGGCGACGGGCATGGTGATCTCGATCCCCGACCACGGAGAAGCAGCCGTCAACCGCCTCTACCTGCGGTCGGGGCGGTTTCCCGAACCGGGCCGCGACAACGAGGCGACCATCGTCGAAGCCTTTGCCGACGCGCATGGCTTCCGGCCCGGCGACAGCTTCGACGTGCTGATCAACGGGCGCAAGCGGCCCCTCGCCATTACCGGGATCACCCTGTCGCCCGAATATGTCTATGCCATCGGTCCCGGCGACATGG
>JAHJUC010000151.1 GCA_018829385.1 Alphaproteobacteria bacterium | reverse complement strand
CCGGTGTTCCAGCGGATGGGCCGGATCGTACGCGAAATTGCCGACATGACCGGCAAGCAGGTCCGACTGGTCACCGAAGGTGAAAACACCGAAGTCGACAAGACGGTCATCGACAAGATCGCCGAGCCTTTGACCCACATGATCCGCAACGCGGTCGACCACGGGCTGGAAAGGCCGGAGAAGCGCACCGAACTCGGCAAGAACGCCGAAGGCGTGCTGCGCCTCAGCGCCAAGCACCGCTCCGGCCGCATCGTCATCGAGATTGCCGATGACGGCGCCGGCATCAACCGCGAGCGGGTCAAGTCCAAGGCGATCGAGAACGGCTTGATTGCACCGGACGCAAACCTGAGCGACGAGGACATCGACAACCTGATCTTCCACCCCGGGTTCTCGACCGCCGACAAGATTTCGGACATTTCCGGTCGCGGCGTCGGCATGGACGTGGTCAAGCGCTCCATCCAGGCTCTGGGAGGCAGGATCTCGATCACCTCCAAGCCTGGCAAGGGCTCGGTCTTCACCATGAGCCTGCCGCTGACGCTCGCCGTTCTTGACGGGATGGTTGTCACAGTCGCCAATCAGACGCTGGTTGTGCCGCTCACGGCGATCGTCGAAACTCTGCAGCCGGAAAAGGCCGACATCCATTCCTTCGGCCCAAGCCAGCGCCTTATCGCCATCCGCGATACCTTCTGCCCGCTGGTCGATGTCGGCCACATCCTCAATTTCCGGTCCGATCTTGCCAACCCGATCGACGGTGTGGCCTTGCTGGTGGAATCCGAGGGCGGCGGTCAGCGCGCGCTCATGGTCGACGCCATCCAGGGTCAGCGCCAGGTGGTTATCAAGAGCCTCGAAGCCAACTACACGAATGTTCCCGGCATCGCCGCCGCGACCATTCTTGGCGATGGACGTGTGGCTCTCATCCTCGATGTCGACGCAGTCGTCACGGCCTCGCGCGGTCAGCCGCTCAGCCCTGACATGATGCTCGCGGCCACTGGTTAGGAGGACGGGACGTCATGCGGATTTCGGGAAACGACATGCTTGAATTGATCGCCTTCACACTTGGCGACCAGGAGTTCTGCGTCGAAGTCATGTCCGTGCGTGAAATCCGCAGCTGGACGCCCGCTACGATCTTGCCGCACTCACCGGGCTATGTCCGGGGCGTGATCAATCTTCGCGGTGTGGTGTTGCCGGTAATGGACCTGTCGCAGCGGCTGGGGATGGCCCCAGCCGAACCCACCCAGGGCCATGTCATCATCGTCACCCAGATCGGCACCCAGATTGTCGGCCTGCTCGTCGATGCGGTCTCGGACATCCTTGCTGTTCCCGCAAGCGATATTCATCCCGCGCCCGACGTCAGCAAGACCATGGACCGCGACCTGATCCGCGGAATGCTCCCGATGGATGATCGAATGATCTGCTTTATTCAACTCAACGCCCTTACTGCCAGCATTGAAAGAGAGGCCGCATGAGCGCCGCTGCTATACTCCAATCGGGACGGCCTGATGACTGCCTGGTCAAGGGGGAGTATCCGCTCACTCGAAAGGATCTCTCCGAGATCGCGGCCATGATCTATGCCGACGCCGGCATTGCGCTCAACGAGACCAAGGCATCACTCGTCTATTCGCGGCTGTCCAAGCGGCTGCGCCAGATCGGCCTGAACAGCTTCCGCGACTATTGCGCGCTTGTCGGCTCGACCGCGGGCGCTGACGAGCGGCGGGAGATGTTGAGCTTCCTGACCACCAACTTCACCCGGTTCTTCCGCGAAAATCATCATTTCGAGCATCTTCGCCATGAGGTTCTGCCGGGCCTGCTGTCGCGCGCCAATGCTGGCGGCCGGGTTCGCATCTGGTCTTCTGCCTGTTCGGATGGCCAGGAGCCCTATTCGATCGCGCTGACCGTGCTTTCCATGGCGCCGAACGTTGCGAACCTGGATTTCAAGATCCTCGCCACCGACATCGACCCGAAAATCATCGCCCAGGCGAAAGCCGGTGTCTACGACGCGCAATCCGT
>JAHJUC010000150.1 GCA_018829385.1 Alphaproteobacteria bacterium | reverse complement strand
CTCGGGTTCTCCATCGGGCCGAGCACCTCGCCGGACATGACCTCGGAAAACCCGAGAATGGCGTTGAGCGGGGTTCTGAGCTCATGGCTCATGGAGGCGAGGAAACGCGACTTGGCGAGATTGGATTCCTCGGCGCGGCGGCGGGCCTCGTCGGAGACCGAATTGGCGACCTCGAGTTCGGCTATCAGGTCGTCCTTCTCGGTCTGGTAGCTGAGCATCTTGAGGTTGGTGCTGTAGAGCCGCTGCGACATGAAGGCAAAGAACAGGGCGGCCGCGGAGATCATGGCGAAAGCGGAAAAATCCGCCACGTCACGGCTGATTGAGGCGCGGGCGGCAAGCGCCAGGATGGCGGGAACGGCCGCGAAATAGAAGGCAAAGCGCAGGGCAAATGTGGTCATCGCCGTTGCCGCGAGGGCGATCAGCAAGACGGCTGACTTGTAGAAGACGAAGGTGTCGCCCTGGCAGGTGGTGCAATGCTGATAGGCAAACAGCGCCCAGGTCAGGCCGATCACCGCATAGGCGGCGAGAAACCGCTTGCGCCACACGCCCACGGTTTCCTCGGTGCAATGGCCGCGCGAGGCGCGCCGGGCCACGAGGATCTGTCCCGCATAGACCACCAGGGTCAGCAGCGCCCAACCCAGAAGCCACAGCGCCTCGTCGAACCACAGGCCGCCCACTGCGGCCAGGATCACCAGCACCGCCGGGGCGGCGGCGCCCTGCAGCACGGCATTGATGTGCAGACGCAGCATTTCGGTGTCGAAAGCCGGGGATTTCTCCCGCCCGTGCTGCAATTGCTCGCGGGTGGCGCGCACGGCTTTCATGACCGCCGCGTTCTTGTGGGTGCGCGAACGATCGACAATGTTCTTGTCGGTCATGGTCTGGGGCGTCGACACAGTGCTTCCGATTTCTCCGGTTCGGACTGAAAATCTAGTCGCCAAAGTTTAAGAAGCTGTTTGCATTTCCGCCCGCCGCCGGATCAATCGTCTTGAATCCAATGGATGAATGGGGTCATCTGCGGCGATGAGATTCCCCAAACGGCGAGCAAGAACAAGGCGCCCGCGCTGGCGCAAATTTGTCGATATCTGCGTCGCCGTCACGCTCTTTGCCGGCGCTGCGTTCGTTGCCGCGCGGATGGAGAGCTTCACCGCCACCGATATCTCCGGCCAGGTGCGCGTTGTCGACGGCGACAGCCTGGCGCTCGGCAAGCGGCGGCTGCGGCTCAAGGGGATCGATGCCCCGGAACTCGCGCAGCGCTGCCGCAAGGATGGCTTTGACTATGGTTGCGGAACCGAATCCGCCTCCTATCTCAGAGGCCTGATCGGTGGCGCCGAGGTTGCCTGCAAGGGCGAGGGCATTGACCGCTATGGCCGTGATCTGGTGCGCTGCCGGGCCGGCGATGTCGATCTCAACGCGGCGATGGTGCGGTCGGGCCATGCCATCGCCTTTGGCGACTACATGCGTGCCGAGGTGGAAGCGAGATCGGAGCGGGCAGGGCTATGGGCCGGTGATTTCGAAACGCCAAAGCAATGGCGCACCGTTCACGGCGGGCTCGACGAGGATCTGCATGCGGGATTGTCGGCGCTGACGGCTTTCCTGCGGCGGCTGTTTGGTGTCTGATCGGGTTTTTGTTCGGGAGAGAGGAAATCGCATGAAACTTTATGATGGCGGACGCGCGCCCAATCCGCGCCGGGTGACCGTGTTTCTGGCCGAGAAGGGCATCGAGGTGGAAAAGGTGCCGGTCGACATGGGGCAGCTGGGCCACAAGTCCGAGGAAGTCACCCGGCTCAACCCGCTGCAGCGGCTGCCGGTGCTTGAGCTGGATGACGGCACGGCGATCTCGGAAACGGTGGCCATCTGTCGTTACTTCGAGGAACTTCATCCCAAACCGCCGCTGATGGGCACGGATGCGAAGGACAAGGCCATTGTCGAGATGTGGAACCGCCGCGTGGAGCTGATCTTTCTCAGCGCTGTCGCCAATGCCTTCCGCCACACCCATCCGGCGATGAAGGAATGGGAAGTGCCGCAGCTTCCCGAATGGGGCGAGATCAACCGGCCCAAGGCGTTGAAATTCCTGGAAATGCTCGACACGGAG
>JAHJUC010000149.1 GCA_018829385.1 Alphaproteobacteria bacterium | reverse complement strand
GCGCCGACGACAATCGCGGCAAGACCGATCCACAGCAGGAAGACACCGGGGATTACGATCTCGAGGCCGAGAAACACCAGGCCTACGATCCACCAGCTCCAGGGACCGAGTTCGGTGACCAGGCCGGCAATCATGTGTCCTGCTCTCCCTGCGGGCCGGTCGGGTAGCCCGGCGTCGGGGTACGTGGCTGGCGCGGCGGCTGGCCGGGTGCGCGTCTCGGGCCCGGGGCGGGTGCATTGCCGCCATCCCTGCCGAACACTTCCTGCGCTATCGCGCCAATGCCACCCAGCGAACCGATCAGCGACGAAGCTTCCAGCGGCATCAGGATGACCTTCTGGTTCGGCGCCGATGCAATCTGGCCCAGCGCCTCGGTGTATTTCTGCGCAACGAAATAGTTGATCGCGGTGATGTCGCCTTCGGCAATCGCCGTCGACATCATCTGGGTGGCCTTGGCTTCGGCCTCGGCCAGACGTTCGCGCGCCTCGGCGTCGCGGAATGCGGCGTCACGACGGCCTTCCGCCTCGAGAATTGCCGATTGCTTGGCGCCTTCGGCACGCAGGATCTGGGCGTTGCGCGCACCCTCGGCTTCCAGAACGTCGGCGCGCTTCTCGCGCTCGGCCTTCATTTGCCGGCCCATGGCTTCGACCAGGTCGACGGGGGGCGCGATGTCCTTGATCTCGACACGGGTGATCTTGATGCCCCAGGGCGCGGCCGCCTGGTCGACCACGCGCAGCAGACGATCGTTGATGGCATCGCGGTTGGACAAGAGCTCGTCGAGATCCATCGATCCCATCACCGAGCGGATGTTGGTCATGGTCAGATTGAGCAGCGCCTGTTCAAGGTCGGACACCTGGTAGGCGGCCTCCGCGGCGTTGAGCACCTGGTAGAACGAGACCGCGTCCGCGGAGACGGAGGCGTTGTCGCGGGTGATGACTTCCTGGGTGGGAATGTCGAGCACCTGCTCCATGATGTTTATCTTGCGGCCGATGCGGTCGATAAACGGGACGATGATGTTGAGGCCCGGTGTCAGCGTGCGGGTGTAGCGTCCAAACCGTTCAACCGTGAAGGCATAGCCTTGCGGCACCGTCTTGACCCCGGAGAACAGAACCAGGATTGCAATGACAACGACGACAATGACCGTGATATCCAGTCCCAACATGCCCGAAGATCTCCTCTGCCCGGAATTGAAGTGCGGGCAATCGCCGCCTTCCTAAACAGGTAGTGGGTCTGCCCGGCGCTTGCAATCTTCCGGCGGCATTATCTTGGCCTCCGGATTGCCCGGCACGGCTTCAGGGGAACGCGGGATCGGCTTCAGATCCAGCCCTGGAGCTCACGGCGGACAATAGTCTCAAGCACCATCATGCCGCCGTTGCTGTCGTTGAGGCAGGGGATGTGGGTGAAGTGTTCGCCGCCGTTCTCGTGGAAGATCTCGCCGGCTTCGCCGGCGATTTCCTCGAGCGTTTCAAGGCAATCGGAGACGAAGCCCGGATTGATCACGGCGATGCGCTTGACGCCGTCCTTCGCGAGCTTTTCAACCGTCTTGTCGGTGTAGGGCTGCAGCCACTCTTCCGGCCCGAAGCGCGACTGGAAGGTCGGCATCAGTTTTTCCTTGGGCCAGCCCAGCCGCTCGCGCACCAGCCGTGCGGTCTTGAGGCACTGGCAGTGATAGGGGTCGCCCTTGAGGAAATAGGATTGCGGGATGCCGTGGAACGACATCAGCAGGATTTCCGGGTCCCAATCGAGGCCCGAGATGTGGGTCTCGATCGACTGGGCTATCGCCTCGATATAGGCCGGATCATCGTGATAGGGCGGGACGGTCCTGAGCGCCGGCTGCCAGCGCATCTTCATCAAGGCCTCGAAGGCCTTGTCGTTGACCGTCCCCGTGGTTGCGGCGGCATATTGCGGGTACAGCGGAAACAGCACGATCCGGTCGCAGCCGGCATCCTTGAGGGCATTGAGCTTGTCGGAAATGGATGGCTGTCCATAGCGCATGGCCCAGTCGACCATCACCGAGGGGTGCGAGGCGAGCATCTCGCCGAGCCTGTCCGACTGGTTGCGGGTGTAGGTTCTCAGATAGCTCTCATCGAGATCCTTGTTCCAGATTTCCTCATAGGCCTTGCCGACGCGTCGGGGACGGGTGTTGAG
>JAHJUC010000015.1 GCA_018829385.1 Alphaproteobacteria bacterium | reverse complement strand
CTTGTCGCGCAGGCCGAACTGCACCGCGTTGGTCAGCGAGTTGACCATGTTGCCGCCGTAGTGGTTCAGGATCAGCACGTCGGCGCCGGAGTTGAGGACCGGAGCGATGTAGGACGAGAAGTCGGTCGAAGCCAGCGGCGTGAGCACGTTGTTGACGGTTTCCCAGCCGAGCTTTTCGGTCGCCTGCTGGATTGATTCCTGCTGCGTCCAGCCCCAGGTGTAGTCGGCGGTCAGGTGGTAGGCGCGGCGATCGGTGCCGTAGGCCTTTGCCAGCACCGGAGCAAGCGCCTCGCCCGACATGTAGGCATTGAAGAAGTGACGGAAGCCGTTGCGCTTCTTGTCCTTGCCGGTGGTGTCGTTGGAGTGGGTCAGGCCCGCCATGAAGATCACGCCGGCTTCCTGGCAAAGGCTCTGGACGGCCACGGCGACGCCCGAGGAGGAGCCGCCGTTGATCATGACGGCGCCGTCCTTTTCGATCATCGACTTGGCCGCTGCGCGGGCCGCGTCCGACTTGGTCTGGGTGTCGCCGGAGACAAACTGGACCTTCTTGCCCAGAATGCCGTTGCCCTTCAGAGCCTTCGACGAGAAGGTGTTGAGCATGCCGCCGTCGCCTTCGCCGTTGAGGTGCTGGACAGCCAGCTCCTGGGCGCGCAATTCATCCAGGCCCTCGTCAGCATAGGGGCCGGTCTGCGGAACGTTGAAGCCGAGCGTGACGGTGGCGCCCTTCGGCTCATTCAAATAGGCACGAGCCGAGCTGGTGAAGATCGTTGGCAGGGCAAGCCCGGCGCCGATGGCAGCACCTGACTTGATCAGCGAACGACGATTGATCTGAAACTTTGACATGAAAATCCTCCCTGGAGTGGAATGGGCAAGACCTCCCAGTCTTGCCGCCGTAGCTACGCGAATAGCAGGCTTTAGACAAACATGCCCGGGGCTGTGATGCCATTAGACTATTGTATATTCATGCAAACCATTGCCTGCCATGGCGCTGAAGCGCCTCAGCAGCAGGGCTGCGAAATCCGGCTACGGGGGGCGGAAAGCCCTTCAAAGGTATCGAATTTTGCGTGGTCCCTCCGAATTCGGACCCCTCGAACGCAACCGGCCGCTGTTCCAGCCGGCTTCCGGAATTTTCCGTCGGGAGCGATTTTGACGGCAAAATCATCCCTCGTGAATTCGGATATTTGGCTTCACGTTAGACTTTAGTATGCGTCGCGTGGCCAATACATGGCTTTCCGGAGAATCACCTTGGCCGCGCCGCAATCCGGCGGAAATCGAACTGGATAGCCCTGAGTTGGACGTCTGCGTAACTGGCGATGGCGGCCTTAAGAGCCCCCAAGGCGACGGCTTCCATCAGTAGCGGCGCGGCTGCAGGCTCGACTGGAACCAGCTGACGAAGGTCTCGATCGAGAACACCGGCACGCCGGTCGCAGCGCGGATGTCGGCGGCATAGGGGACCATGTTGGTGCATTCGAGCACGAGCGCGCCGATGTCGGGATGGCTCGCGCACAACGCGGACGCAGCCTCGATGTTGTCCTGACGCGCCAGCTCGACATCGAGCTCGAGTTCGTTGCCGAGGATTGCACGTGTGAACTCGCGCCCGCCCTCGGTGGAGCCGACCGGCGTGGATTCGGGGACGCCGGCCGCCGCGAGATGCCGGGGTGTCAGCGTCGAGGCCGAAATGGTCAGGATGCCGGCTCGTCTGCCTTGCGGCAGCAAACGGTTGACCAGGTCAACCTGCATCAGCGACGAGGTCGCCACCGGCACTTCCAGTGCCTCGGAGAGTTCCCGCTGGAACAGCGACAGGAACCCGCAATTGGTGGTGATACCGTCGGCGCCGTCGCGCACCAGGTCGCGGCCTGCCTCGATGAAGGCGTCGAGAGTTCCCGTCGCACCCTTGCGGACGACTAGATCGGGGGTGGCGTTCCGAACCACGCGGTAAAGCACCGGGAACGGCCAGGTGGTGGCGTTACCCATGTCGCCGGGAATTCGCGGGAACCGGGCGTCCAGCATGAGGATTCCAACCGATGCGCCATAAATGGACTTCCCACCTTTGACCTTCGCGCTCAAGCTGCATTCCTTTCGCTAAATCAAACCGATAGATTTGGAGAGCCCAAGGGAATCTGTTGACACAGCTTCGCCGGCTTCACAAGATGCGCGCTTCGGGGCGGTCAGGTGCAAGGCGGGCGTTGGTGCAAGAGACAACAAACCAGATGGTTGGCGCCGAAGCCCTGGTCCGGATGCTGCAGGCCTACAAGGTGACCGATGTGTTCGGCCTTTGCGGCGATACCAGCCTGCCGCTCTATGACGTGCTGGCGCGTCAGGACCACGGAATCACCCATTACCTGACCCGCGACGAACGCCATGCCGCCTATATGGCGGACGGATATGCCCGCGTCACCGGCAGGCCGGGTGTCTGCGAGGGGCCGTCGGGAGGCGGTGCGACCTACATGCTTCCGGGCGTCGTCGAGGCCAACGAGAGTTCCATTCCAGTGCTGGCAATCACCAGCGACGTCGCCACCACCTCGCGCGGCCGCTATCCGCTGACCGAGCTTGACCAGACTGCGCTGTTCCGGCCGGTCACCAAGTGGAATGCATCGCTCGATGACGCGGCGCGGTTGCCGGCGATGGTGCGGCAGGCGTTTCGCGCCATGACGACCGGCCGGCCCGGTGCGGTGCATCTGGCGCTACCTTTCAACACGCAGAAATCCAACACGGATCCCGCGGAAATCTGGGCCGAGGAGCGGCATTGCAGCTATCCGTCGGAGCCAGCCGGGCCGGATCCGGAGGCAATCGCGGAAGCCGTGCAAATCCTGAAGGACGCGAAATCGGCGGTGGCGATCTGTGGCGGCGGGCCGGTCATCGCCGGGGCCTTTGTCGAACTCAAGCGGCTTGCGGATCTCATCGAACTGCCGGTTGCGACCACCGTTTCGGGGCAGGGGGTGATTGCCGAAACCGATCCGCTGGCGGTGGGCGTTGTCGGCTCCAATGGCGGCAATCCGGCCACGCGCGCCGTGATAGACGGGGCCGATGTGGTGCTGTTCATCGGCTGCCGCGCAGGCTCGGTGACCACCGAGCGCTGGCGCTCGCCGGGCAAGGACAAGACCATCATCCACATCGACAGCGACGCCATGGTGATCGGTGCCAATTACCCGACCGCG
>JAHJUC010000014.1 GCA_018829385.1 Alphaproteobacteria bacterium | reverse complement strand
GGTAGGCTTGTCATCTCCCGCCAGCGCAGCTTCAGGGCTTCGTAGCCGTCGGTTGGCTGGGTGTCGTAGGCGAGCTCATCTTCGGCGATCTTCATGAACGGCTGCCTGGAGCGGCACCAGATGTGCCCGGCCGGAACCAGCCAGGAAGTGTCGTCGAGCGTGCCGGCCTTGATGTTGATCTCCGGCGAGCCGCTGGTGCCGTGCCAGATGCGCACGCCGCAATCGGGGCAGAACCAGCCCTGGCGCTCCTTGCCGGAATCGCTCATGCGGCTCACGCAGACCAGACCCGGGTCAACTTCCATGTCCTCGCGCCTGAACCGGAGGCTTTCGCCGAAGGCCGAGGAGGTGTGCCGCTGGCACTCGGTGCAGTGGCAGAGATAGAAGACGACCGGGCGGGCAAGCATCCGGTAACGGATGCGGCCGCACTGGCATCCGCCGGTCAGGGGCAGGGGCGGGACTGTGGTTTTCTGCATGTTCTGAACCTTCTGGACGAAACGCGGTTAGGACCTTATAACGCGCCAAACCAGATTCCAGAGCAAAGAACAGAGGCGTTATGGCCGGCCATTCACAATTTAAAAACATCATGCACCGCAAGGGACGGCAGGACGCCGTCCGTTCCAAGATGTTCTCCAAGCTCGCGCGCGAAATCACGGTTGCCGCGAAGATGGGGTCGCCTGATCCGGCGATGAACCCGCGGCTGAGGCTGGCGATCCAGAATGCCAAGGCGCAGTCGATGCCCAAGGACAACATCCAGCGCGCCATCAACAAGGCTTCCGGCGGCGACAGCGAGAGCTACGAGGAAGTGCGCTACGAGGGTTACGGTCCGGGCGGTGTTGCCGTCATCGTCGAGGCGCTCACCGACAACCGCAACCGTACCGCCTCAAGCGTGCGCGCGGCTTTCACCAAGTCTGGCGGCGCGCTGGGCGAGACCGGATCGGTGGGTTTCATGTTCTCGCGCGTGGGCGAAATCATCTATCCGGCGGATGCCGGTGACGCCGACGCGATCATGGAAGCCGCGATCATGGCCGGTGCCGAGGATGTGACCAGCGGCGAAGAGGAACATGTCATCCTCTGCGCGTTCGAGGACATTGGCGAGGTGTCGAGCGCGCTCGAGGAAGCGCTCGGCGAGGCGCAGTCGGTCAAGGCCGTCTGGAAGCCGCAGACATCGGCTCCCGTCGATGAGGACAAGGCCCTGTCGGTGCTCAAGCTGATTGCGACGCTCGATGACGACGACGACGTGCAGAACGTCTACGCCAATTTCGAAGTCTCCGACGAGGTGATGGCGAAACTGTCCGCCTGACGCATCCCTCTGTCGAGAATTGCAAAGCCGCCGGTCCATCGGGACCGGCGGCTTTTTCATGCCTTACAGGGCCGCCCGCATGGCGCCGAACAGGTCGACGGACTTCAGCCGGGCATCGATGGAGTGGATCGGCATCGAGATCATGATCTCGTCGGCCCCGGTGGCGGCGATGAAGTCCCGCATCGTCCGGGTCGCGGTCTCGGGCCCGCCAACCACGGCGTAGCGCAGGGTGTGTTCGACGGCGATCTTTTCCATCTCGGTCCAGTAACCGTCCATGCTGTCGATCGGCCTCGGCATCTTGCCACGGGCGTTGCGGCGCATGTTGACGAAGGTCTGCTGCAGCGTGGTGAAGAGGTAGCCGGCTTCGGTGTCGGTGTCGGCCATCACGCCCATGGTGGCGGCCATCACGTAAGGTGCATCGAGCTGGGCGGAAGGGGTGAACTTGGCGCGATAGATGTCAAGCGCTTCCAGAAGCATGTCTGGTGCGAAATGCGAGGCGAAGGCGTAAGGCAGCCCCAGGGCTGCCGCCAGGTGGGCGCTGTAGATGCTGGAGCCGAGAATCCAGAGCGGCACGTGCGAGCCGGCGCCGGGGACTGCGAGCAGCATGCGCTCCTCGGGTTCACCGAGATAGTATTGCAACTCGACGATGTCGTCGGGGAAGCTGTTGGCGCCGGTCTCCAGGTTGCGGCGCAGGGCACGGGCGGTGTTCATGTCGGTGCCCGGCGCGCGGCCGAGGCCGAGATCGACGCGGCCGGGGAACAGGGCTTCGAGTGTGCCGAACTGCTCGGCAATCACCAGCGGCGAATGATTGGGCAGCATGATGCCGCCAGAACCGATGCGGATGGTGCTCGTCGCATGGCCGGCCTCGGCAATGACCAGCGACGTGGCCGCGCTGGCGATGCCCTTCATGCCGTGGTGCTCGGCCAGCCAGAACCGGGTGAAGCCGGCGTCTTCCGCCTGCCTCGCCATCCGCCGGGTGCTGGCAAGCGCGTCGCTTACGGTGCCGCCCTCGACGATGGGGCAGAGATCGAGAATGGAAAAGGCGGTCATGAGGGTCTTTCAGTACTGGTGCGGTGTCGGCTCAATGTAGGCAGTCGTGCGCCCAATGCCAAAACTGATTTCCGGTTTGGACGTTTGTTTTTGGTTTGTTCACATTTCGATGGAATGGTCACCCGCATGCAGCTAGGGTTTTTTCATGAAGCACGCGATTCGGATAATCGGGATTGATCCCGGACTGAGAAACACCGGCTGGGGGGTGATCGACAGTCTGGGCAACTCGTTGCGTTTTGTCGCCTCCGGCACGGTCAAGTCCGACAACAAGCTCGATCTCGCCTCGCGGCTGAACCAGCTCTACGACGGGCTGGAGACGGTGCTGCACGACTTCCAGCCGTTCGAGGCGGCGGTGGAGAATACCTTCGTCAACAAGGACGCCACGGCGACGCTGAAACTCGGGCAGGCGCGCGGCATTGCCATGCTGGCGCCGGCGCGCTCGGGGCTCAGGGTTGCCGAATATGCGCCGAACGCTGTGAAGAAGGCGGTCATCGGGGTGGGCCATGGTGACAAGAAACAAATCCTGATGATGGTCAAGATGCTGATACCGAAGGCGACCTTCGACAGCGATCATGCGGCGGACGCGCTGGCGATTGCGATCTGCCATGCGCATCATCGCACTTCGCCCGAGTGGCGGATGGCGGCGGAATGAACGCACCTGTTCGTTCTTGACTTGTTCCATAAGTAGGAATAAGTAGGAATTATTCTAACTTGGAGCAACAAGGTGCGCGTTTCGGAAAAAGGTCAGGTGACGATCCCGAAGAATCTTCGCGATCTGGCAGGGATTGGGGCCAACAGCGAGGTTGTCTTCTCCGTGGAAGGCGGGCGGATTTTCCTCGAGGCCAAGGATGGCCGCGAACGCAAGGCCGACAGGCAGCGCCTGGCCCGGTTTCTTGCCGCGCTTGATCGCCTTGAGGGCACCGGCGATCCGACGCTCAGCGCGGACGACGTGATGCGTGAAACGCGGGATCGCTAGGGCATGGCGACGCTGGTCGATACAAATGTCCTGATCGACATCGCTTTCCGCGATCCGGATTGGCGGGACTGGTCGCGCGACCGGATGGCGGAGGCGCTCAAGCAGGGCGCTCTGGTCATTAATCCAGTGATCTTCAGCGAATTTTCCTACCGCTACGAGTCCCTGGAGGAGGTTGATGCGCTGCTCGACCCTTCCGAGTTCCAGCGTGAGCACCTTCCCTGGGCTTCGGCTTTCGCCGCCGGCAGAGCCTTCCGGTTCTACCGCAGCAATGGCGGAAGCCGCGAGCGGACATTGCCTGATTTCCTGATCGGCGCGCATGCGGTGGTCCGCGGTTACCGGCTGCTGACGCGCGATCCTAACGGCTACCGCAGCTATTTCCCCACGCTCGACATCATAGCCCCGGATACACACCCATGATTGGCAAGCTCAAAGGCACCATCGAGGAAATTGCTGAGGATCACGTGCTGATCGATGTGCACGGGGTCTGCTACGTGGCGTTCTGCTCTTCGCGGACGCTGTCGCGGCTCGGCTCCGTCGGCGAGGCGGCGGTGCTATTCATCGAGACCTATGTGCGCGAGGACCAGCTGAGGCTTTTCGGCTTCGAGAGCGCGCTGGAGCGCGAGTGGTTCCGGCTCTTGCAGAGCGTCCAGGGTGTTGGCGCCAAGGTGGCTCTGGCGGTATTGTCGACGCTGACCGCGTCCGAACTCGCCAGCGCGATTGCGCTTCAGGACAAGGCGACGGTGGCGCGGGCGCCCGGCATCGGGCCGAAAGTGGCGCAGCGCATTGTCACCGAGCTCAAGAACAAGGCGCCGGCGCTTGGCGGCGATGCCGGCGGTGCGATGGGGCTGAAGCAGGAACTGGGCGAGGGCGTGGCCTCGGCCCCGGCCGCCGATGCCGTCTCGGCCTTGTCCAATCTCGGTTATTCGCGCGACCAGGCGGCCAATGCGGTGGCTGCGGCCATGAAGCTCGCTGGCGACGATCCGGATTCGGCCAAGCTGATCAGGCTGGGGCTGAAGGAGCTGGCGCGGTAGTTGCGACGGTTCAATAATCTTACTATGTTTGAATGGTAAGAAAAATCGGGCAGGTAAGAAAATGGGATCGTTTACCACAATGACGTCGAAGGGGCAGTTGACCATCCCCAAAGATATTCGGGATGAGTTGAACCTGAAGGCCGGAACGCGTTTCTACGTGACGGTCCGCGATGGCGAAGTGGTTGCGCTCCCGAAGAACCTGTCCATCAAAGATCTTGCCGGTTGCCTCGGCAAGCCACCTCGGGGGCTCGGGGCGACACTTGCGGATTTTGATGAGGCCATTGCGTCGGCAGCTGCCGAGGATGATGAGCGGATCCGCCGGGAGTGGCATGAGGGCGGTCAGGAATGATCGCTGTCGATACCAATGTCTTGCTGCGCTACATCGTTCGGGATGATCCGGATCAGTTCGAACGCGCGGCGGAATTTTTCAACAAGCGCACAAGCGCTGAGCCGGCCTATGTCAGCCTCGTGGTCCTGGCCGAACTTGCATGGGTGCTCAGGCAGCATTATCGGTATTCTTCAGCTCAAACCTTGGGATTGCTGAAAGCGTTGCTTGATACGGTCGAGCTTTCGTTTGAGCTGGAAGAAGTTCTGGCGCCATATTTTTCGCGGATGAAGGATCTGAAGGGCGACGTCGCGGACCATCTCGTGGCATTGAGTTCGATGTACGCAGGCTGCCGCCACACCGTCACCTTCGACCGCAAGGCCGCCCAATCTGTCCCTGGCATGGAACTTCTGGCATGAGCGACTCTGACCGCCTGATCTCCCCGGACAAGCGCGGCGAGGACGTCGATACGACGTTGCGCCCGCAGTCGCTCGATGAATTTACCGGCCAGGCGGAGGCGCGCGCCAACCTGAAGGTGTTCATCGAGGCGGCCAAGGGCCGGGCCGAGGCGCTCGACCACGTGCTGTTCGTCGGCCCCCCGGGACTTGGTAAGACCACGCTGGCGCAGATAATGGCCAAGGAACTCGGTGTCAATTTCCGCTCGACCTCGGGCCCGGTGATCGCCAAAGCGGGCGATCTGGCCGCACTGCTGACCAATCTCGAAGATCGCGACGTGCTTTTCATCGACGAGATCCACCGGCTCAATCCGGCGGTCGAGGAAATTCTTTACCCGGCGATGGAGGATTTCCAGCTCGACCTGATTATCGGCGAGGGGCCGGCGGCGCGGTCGGTCAAGATCGACCTGTCGCGGTTCACGCTGGTGGCAGCGACGACGCGGCTCGGGCTGCTGACAACGCCGCTTCGCGACCGTTTCGGCATCCCGGTGCGGCTGCAGTTCTATACGGTCGAGGAACTGGAACTGATCGTGCGCCGGGGCGCGCGGATCATGGGGCTCGGCATGACCGATGACGGGGCGCTCGAAATCGCCCGCCGGGCGCGGGGCACGCCACGCATAGCCGGACGCCTGCTCCGGCGTGTGCGGGATTTCGCCGAGGTCGCAAAAGCCGAAGCCGTGACCCGGCAGATCGCAGACGAGGCGCTGACCCGGCTGTCGGTCGACAGCATCGGGCTCGATCAGCTCGACCGGCGTTATCTCGACATGATCGTGCGCAATTTCGGCGGCGGGCCGGTGGGGATCGAGACGATTGCCGCCGGCCTGTCCGAGCCGCGGGACGCGATCGAGGACATCATCGAGCCC
>JAHJUC010000148.1 GCA_018829385.1 Alphaproteobacteria bacterium | reverse complement strand
CACCACCTATCTCGAACGGCATGACTGCATCTCGCTCCTGGACCGGCCGATCAGCGAACCCGAGGCGCTGTGCGATTCGATCCGCTGGCCGGTGGTCGAACCGTACCGCGACGTGCGCGGCTTCCAGAGCGTGCTGCTCGATCTCGGTGCACGGCTGAAACTGCCGGGCATGGTCAGCGAGGACGGCTCGCCGGTCTACAAGGACTATGCGGACTATATCGTCAATCACCAGCGCAAGCCGGGCATCGGCCCGCTCTCGGGCTGGCGCGGCGAAGATGGCGACAAGACCGGTCGGGGCAAGCCCAATCCGGACCAACTCCAGCGCTATATCGAGAATGGCGGCTTCTCGCAGGTGCACGTGCCCGAGGAAGCCCACTATTTCAAGCACGCCAACCGGGCCTGGAGCGACTGGGCGATCGAACACGGGCTGCAGGACGGACCGGTGGAGAACATCTTCCAGCTCTACCTCGAGCCCTTGCGCAAGTTCCAGCTTGCGGCGGAAGGCAAGATCAAGCCGGTGCCGCCGGAGCATCACCGGGAGCGGATCAGGACCTGTTTCGACCCGCTGCCAACCTGGTATCCGCCTTTTGCCGATGACGGGCTTGATGAGGACGCCTATCCGCTGCACGCGATTACCCAGCGGCCGGCGGCGATGTACCATTCCTGGGGATCGCAAAATGCCTGGCTCAGGCAGATCCATGGCGAGAACGCGTTGTATGTGCCGGGCGGCGTCTGTGACGCGCAAGGCCTCGTTGACGGCGACTGGGCGCTGGTGACGTCGCAATCGGGGGAAATCCGGGTGAAGATCCGGCGCATGGACGCCGTCAACGGCTCGACGCTGTGGACTTGGAACGCGATTGGCAAGCGCGCCGGGGCCTGGGCGCTCGACAAGGACGCCCCGGAAGCGACACGCGGCTTCCTGCTCAACCACCTGATCGACGAGTTGCTGCCGCCCAGGGGCGACGGGCGCCGCTGGGCCAATTCCGATCCGATCACCGGTCAGGCGGCCTGGTTCGATCTCAGGGTTTCGATCCGCAAGGATGCCGACCAGACCAGCGGGCAGAGCCTGCCGGACGCCGGCGCGCAGAAAAGCCCGGTCGGACAGGCACCGGCCAACGTAGCGTTCGGACGGGGGCAAGCCCGATGACCAGCCTTCCCCAATCGACCGAAAAGCGCCTCGGTCTCGTCATCGATCTCGACACCTGCGTCGGCTGCCATGCCTGCGCGGTCAACTGCAAGGAATGGAACACCGGCGCCGGCGCCTCGCCGCTGGCCGACACCGACGCCTATGGTGCCGATGTGTCCGGCGCCTGGCTGAACCGGATCCACACCTTCGAGGTCACGCCCGAGAACGCGCCGGCGCAGATCGTGCATTTCCCGAAATCCTGCCTGCATTGCGACGATGCGCCGTGCGTCACCGTGTGCCCCACCGGCGCCAGCCACAAGCGCTCCGAAGACGGCATCGTGCTGGTGACCGAGGACATCTGCATCGGATGCGGGCTGTGCGCCTGGGCCTGCCCCTACGGCGCGCGCGAGATGGACCCGGTCGAGAACGTGATGAAGAAATGCACGCTCTGCGTCGACCGGATCTACAGCGAGACACTTGCCGAGGAAGACCGCATCCCGGCCTGCGTACGTACCTGTCCCTCCAGCGCGCGGCATTTCGGCGATTTCAACGACCCGGACTCGAACGTCTCGCGGCTGGTCGCCGAGCGTGGCGGGATCGACCTGATGCCGGAGATGGAGACGCGCCCGGTCAACAAGTACCTGCCGCCGCGTCCGAAGACCCGCCCAGCGTCCAAGGCTCCGTCAGCCGCGGCCCCGGCTTCGGTGCCGAAGGCCGACGGGTTCCTCGGCTGGCTCGACGCCGCGCTCGACAAACTCGGATAGTCCCATGCATCCTGCCGTTTCCGTCATCTTCTTCACCGTCATGTCGGGCGCCGGGCTCGGCATGATCTTCCTCATCGGCCTCGGCTTTCCGGTCGATGCCTCGGCTGGCTGGGTGTTCCTGGTGGGTGTGGTTGGTGGTGGTCTCTCGGTGGCGGGCCTGCTGGTGTCGACATTTCATCTCGGCCATCCCGAACGGGCATGGCGGGCGCTGAGCCAGTGGCGCTCGAGCTGGCTGTCGCGCGAAGGGATAGCTGCGATTGCAACACTCATCCTGTTCGGGATCTACGTGCTTGCCTGGATGGCGACAGGCAAGCGCTACCCGGTTCTGGGACTGGCGACAGCCCTTGGCGCGGCGCTCACGGTGTTCACCACCTCGATGATCTACGCCCAACTCAAGACGGTTCCGCAATGGCACAGCCGGCTGACCCCGCTGGTCTATTGCGGCTTTGCCCTCGGGTCCGGCTGGCTGCTGGCTTCCGCCTTCGGCACCCACGAGGCACCGGAGTTCTGGGGCATCGCGCTGATTGGCCTTGCCTGGGCGGCCAAGTGGATGTGGTGGGCGCGCGCCAGCCGGGCGCGGCTTGCCGATGCCGGCTCAACCCCCGAAACCGCCACCGGGCTTGGCTTCATCGGCAAGGTGCGGCTGCTGGAGCGCCCGCATACCGGCGGGAATTACCTGACCCGCGAAATGGTCCACCGAATCGGCCGCAAGCACGCCAGCCGGCTTCGCATGCTGGCGCTGGTGTTTGGCGGAGTCGTGCCAGTGCTGGTTCTGGCGATCGTCGGCCTGAGCGATGCACCGGGGCTGTTCAATCTGCTTGCCGCGATCTCGATGATCATCGGACTGCTGGCCGAGCGCTGGCTGTTCTTCGCCGAGGCCGAACACGCGGTGTCGCTCTACTACGGTCACCGCTAGACCGATCCCGAAGCGATACCGTCAAGCCGTCTGCCGTTGCCTGCGCCATGTAACCGCCTGGCGCAGGAACACCGGAATGGCCAGCACGATGCCGATCAGCATGGTGGTCAGGCCCGGCGCCACGAACAAGAGCGCCACCAGGCCAAGCCAGACCCTTTCGATGCGGCTGAGAGGGGCCACGACGAAGCCGGTAAACGCGCCCGCCAGCATGACGATGCCGAGCGTAGCACCGGTCAGCGTGATGAAGAACGCCTCCCAGGTGAAACCCTGGGTGACGATCAGCAACGCCGGCGAATAGACGAAGACGAAGGGCACCAGGGCCTTGGCGATGCCGAGCCGGAAGGCCGTGTTGCCGGTCTGAAACGGGTTGGAGCCGGCGATACCGGCCGCCGCATAGGCTGCCAGCGCCACCGGCGGGGTGATGTCGGCCAGAACGCCGTAATAGAACACGAAGAAATGCGACACCAAGGGCTCGACACCGAGCAGCGCCAGCGCGGGGGCCGCCACCGAGACCAGGATGATGTAGGTGGCCGTGGTCGGAATGCCGGCGCCCATGAGAATGCAGGCAAAGGCGGTGAACAGCAACGTGAAGAACAGCGCCAGCGCATTGACGGTCACCAGCCCCGCCGGCAACAGCGCGGTCAGGACGGTGCCGAGATTGGCGGCTGTCTGGGTGATGATGTAGGACAGCCGGAACGCCGTGCCGGTGAGGGTGACGACGCCGACGACAATGCCGACAACGGCCGCCGCCGCTCCCACTGCCAGCGCGTATTTGGCGCCAAGCGACAGGGCATCGACCAGATCCTTCACCGTCAGCCGGTTGTGCGGGGTGATGAAGCCGACCACGACACAGGCGGTGATCCCCCAGACGGCGGCGAAATCCGGCGTCCTACCGGTCAGGATCAGCGCCATCAGGATCAGAAGCGGAATGACGGCGAGCCAGTTCTCGGTGAAGACCTTGAGGATCTGCGGCATCTCGTCGGGACGCAGGCCGCGCAGGCCGAGACGCTTGGCCTCGAAATGAACCATGGCGAAAATGCCGACATAGTGCAGCAAAGCCGGGAACATCGCCGCATAGACGATATCCCGGTAGGGAATTTCGAGAAACTCGACCATGATGAAGGCGGCGGCGCCCATGATCGGCGGGGTGATCTGCCCGCCGGTCGACGCCGTGGCCTCCACGGCGGCGGCAAAATGCGGGCGATAGCCGACCTTCTTCATCGCCGGAATGGTGAGCGATCCGGTGGTCACCGTGTTGGCGATCGAGGAGCCGGAAATCGTGCCGAGGAGGGCCGATGAAAAGATCGCCACCTTGGCCGGACCGCCGGCATAGCGGCCGGCGATCGAGGAGGCGACGTCGATGAACAGCTTGCCGAGCCCGATGCGCGTCGCCAGCACACCGAACAGCACGAACAGGAAGACATATTTGGCAACCGCGCCTACCGCGATGCCGTAAATTCCCTGGTCGGTCATGTAGAGATGATTGACCAGCGCGCTCCAGGAGGCGCCGGGATGCCTGAAGACGCCGGGCATGTACTGGCCGAAAAGGCCGTAGCACATGAACGCCAAGGCTATGGCGGTCAGTGTCCAGCCGATCGAGCGACGTGCCGCCTCGAGCGTCAGCACGATCAGGGCCGTGCCCATGAAGACGTCGAAAGCGGACGGATTGCCCACACGCACGGCGACTGCGTTTGCCGGAAGAAGCGGAAGATAAAGCGCCGCCACGACGGCCAGCAGGCTGAAGGCCCAGTCCCACAGGCCGATGCCGCCGGGACGCAGCAGGCTGGGCGGATAATGCGTGTTGTTTTCGCGCCGGGTCGCGCCGAAGACGATGAAGATCAGGCCGAGCACAAAGGAAATGTGGATGCCGCGGTGAATGAGTTCGCGCACGAGACCGAAGCCTGCTGCGTAGTAATGGTAGAGCGACATGGCCACCAGCGCCGCGGTGACCAGCAATGCCACGGCCTTTCCGGTCGGCCGGAACGCCATTTCCGGATCGTATTTGCGCTCAAGCTCGGCAAGGTCGATGACTGGCTCGTCGGTCTGGCTCATGGTCGATATCCCCGGCTCAACAAAAAGATGGCCGCCCGGTTTCCCGGACGGCCTGAAGCAATCGCTGTCGCTCGACCTACTTGATCAGGCCGGCTTCGCGGTAGAATTTTTCAGCGCCCGCATGCAGCGGAATGCCAATACCGTCGAGTGCTGTTTCCAGGTTGACCGACTTGCCCTTGGCATGGCCGACATCCAGGAGCTTGCGGGTGTTCTCGTTCCACAGCGCCTTGGTGATCTCGTAGACCAGATCATCCTTCTGGTTCGCGCTGGTCAGCCATTGTGCACCCACCGCAATGGTGTCGGCGCCGGCAACGTCCTGGTAAACGCCGTCCGGGATCGGGTCCTTGGAGAAGAACGAGTATTTGGCCAGCATGGCGTCCACTTCCGGACCGGAAATCGGCACCAGCGTCACCTCGGCGCTGGATGCGAGCTCGACGAGCGTGCCGGCCGGATAGCCGCCAACGAAGAACAGCGCATCGAGCTGGCCGTTGCGGATGGCGTCGGAGGCCGGGCCGGGCTTGAGGTTCTCGACGGTCACATCGGATTCGGAAAGGCCGAAAGCCTCAAGGATAAGCTTGGCATCGACATAGGTGCCGGAGCCGGGTTCATCGAGCGAGACGCGCTTGCCCTTGAGATCGGCGACCGAGGCAATGCCCGAGGCCTTGGAGGCAACCAGGTGGATGTGCTCGGGATAGAGAGCGGCGATGGCGCGCAGATCGGCCATCGGCTCCTGGCCTTCGAAAGTGCCGGTGCCCGAATAGGCCCAGTAGGCGACGTCCGACTGGGAAAAGCCGGAACTCAGAATGCCCGACTTGATGCCGTTGACGTTGGCGACGGAGCCGCGCGAGGACTGCGCCACAGCCACCAGACCGGGCACGCCGCAGGAGCCGCCCTCATCGCAGCCGCGCGAACCGGGCGGGTTGGAAATCGCGTTGGCGATGGCGCCGCCGAGCGGGAAATAGGTGCCGCCGGTACCGCCGGTGCCGATAGTGAAGAAGTTCATCTCCTGGGCCTGTGCCCCGGCCGAGCCGACAGCCATGGCTGCGGTGAAAAGCACTGCTTTCGCGGTCCGCGAGAGCGCTGATGCTAGAATACCCATGTTTTTCTCCTTGCTCGACGTTCCACACACGCGGACGTCCCAAAAATTCGTCCCTTGCAGCATGACATTCGACCGAAGGGCTTGGGCTAACACTTGCCGGTCCAGGAGAAAAAGTCAAAGGCCTGTTTGGCTATCCGCTCGCCTCGTGCGGAAGCCTAGCCGCTGTACTCAATCCTCCAGCGCGCCCTTGCGCGATGCAACTGCCGGCTCGTCGCCGATGATCTTGAGGAGATTGTCGCCCATCCGGATGAAGCGGCGGATGCGCCGGGTCAGCACGAACCCGGCCTGCGGCGCCTGAATCGCGACAATGCCGCATTCGCGGCCCGGATCGGTGATGATCTCGGCCACCATCTGCCCGGCCTCGACGCGGTCGCCGGGAGCGACGTGAAACAGGATGGTGCCTCCAACAGGTGCAAGCACCATGTCGACGTGGCGGATCGGCTTGCCGACGAAGTCCTTGCGGAGAACCGGAGCCGGCCTCACGTCGGGTGCTACGACGCCGCGCCCATGCAGGAACCGGTAGATCCCCTCGGCGTCCTTGAGGGCCAGCGCCGGATCGACGTCGTTCTGTCCGCGCAATTCGACGGTGGTGACGCAATGACCTGCGAGATCGCCGCCTTTGGCCTTCGCCACCATCTGCTCGTAGGCCGCCTCCTCGAAGGCCCGGTCAGAGCCGGCATTCCAAAGAAGGGCTGCTTCGCAATCGAGGCAGGCGGCGAGATCGGCCATTTCCGGCCACAGCCGCTCGGGCGCATAGATGTACTGCACGCCCTCGTCGTCGCAGTGCAGATCGAGCACGATCGGGCACTCGTCGGCGAGGTCCAGCAGCCTGCTTTTCAGCCGGCGCTCGGCGAAAGTGGCCGAACCTGCAGCATCAAGGTTGCGGATGCTGTCCTCGCCGGGAACCGGAAAATCACGGTTGAAATTGACACGGGTGCCGGTGGAGAACCGGCCCATGTGCTCGCCAAACATGTGCTGGGCGGCCCCGATCGGGTTGGCGTGCGGGACGAGGGTCAGCGAACCGAGCAGCCGGCCCTCGGATTCGGCCTTTTGCAGCATGAGAATGAGATAATGCATCGCCGCCACGCCGGGGCGCTCGTCGGCATGCAGACCGGCCTGAATATAGACGCGCGGCGCCGACAGGTCGGAGCCGGTAAACCGATGGATGATCAGTTCGTAGGAGACGCCTGGCGTTTCGCCGACAATGGATTCGAGCTCGGATTTCATGAGGTAGGACCCTGGTGTTGACTGCTGCTGCGCGGCGACAATTACACCCGGCGCGCGCGGATGTCGCTCAGAATTTCGCGGGCCGCATTGTGTCCGGGAACGCCGGTGACGCCGCCGCCGGGATGGGTGGAGGATCCGCACATGTAAAGCCCCTTCAGCGGCGCGCGGTAGGCGCCGTAGCCCAATACGGGGCGGGCGGAAAACAGCTGGTTGAGGCTGAGCTTGCCATGGAAGATGTCGCCGCCGACCAGCGTCAGCTTGCGCTCGAGATCGAGCGGCGAGAGCACCTGGCGGCCAATCACGCTTCTGGCAAATCCCGGCGCGTGGCGATCCACCGTGCCGATCATCAAGTCGGCAACCGCTTCCTTGTGGTCATCCCAGGACGACCCGCCGGCGAAACCATCGGGCAGTTTCGGCGCGACATGCTGGCAGAACAGGCTCGCGACATGCTTGCCTTCCGGCGCCAGCGTCGAATCGAGTGTCGACGGAATCAGCATCTCGACGATCGGCTGGCGCGACCAGCCATGGGCGCGGGAGTCGACATAGGCGCGATCCATGTAGTCGAGCGACGGCGCGATGATGATGCCGGCGCTCAGGTGGTCACCCGGCTCTGGCCGGGCGGTGAAAACGGGGAGCGCGTCGAGCGCCACATTCATGCGGAACGTGCCCGATCCGCTCTGCCAGTAGCCGATGCGACGGCGGAAATCCTCGGGCAGCGGGGCATCCTCGAGCAGGTTTCCGACCAGCAATTGCGGATGGATGCTGGAGACGACGAGGTCGGCCTCGATCCGTTCGCCGGCTTCGGTGATGACGGCAGCGACCTGGCTCTTGCCGGTTTCGATCCGGGCGACCGGTGTGGCGGTTTTCACCGTCACGCCCTTCTCCTCGCAGGCCTTGCGCATGGCGGCGGTGATCGCGCCCATGCCGCCAATAGCATGTCCCCAGACGCCCTGCTTGCCGTTCACCTCGCCGAAATAGTGGTGCAGCAGCACATAGCCGGTGCCCGGCGCGAAGGGCGTGGTCCAGTTACCGACAATGCCATCGAAGCCGAACAGCGCCTTGACCGGATCGGTCGTAAACCAGCGGTCGAGAATTTCGGCGGCCGAACAGGTGAAGAGATCGAGCACGTCCCGCCGCGCATCGAGCGGCAGTTCGGCAAATTGCCGTCCCAGCGAGGCGGCTTTCAGCAGTTCCGGCACCGCCGACAGCCAGTTGCCTTCGGTCACGTTGGGCGGGGTGCGCAACAAAAGATCGCGCAGCACGTTGGCGGCGTTCTCGAGCATCCGGTTGAAGCCATCGAGCGCTTCGGCATCGCGGGCCGAGAACTGAGCCACCGAAGCCCTGGTGCGCCCGGGTCCGGCCTCGAGCGCGCGGCCATCCGGCAGGGGAAGAAAATTGCCCATCTTGCGTTCGACGATCTCAAGCCCGTGGCGGTGCAGATCAAGATCCGCAATCACCTTGGGATTGAGCAGCGAGACGGTGTAGGAGGCCACGGAATTGCGAAACCCGGGATGGAACTCCTCGGTGATCGCGGCGCCGCCGACCGCATCGCTTCTTTCGAGGATCGTGACCTTGTGCCCGGCCGCCGCCAGATACCAGGCGCAGACCAGCCCGTTGTGGCCGCCACCGATGATTACCGCATGCTTCATGTGAGATGTCCCGCTTCGTGCGGGCGCATCCTGCAACAGGTGCAAAGGCGAACGCAATGGTTCGCGCAGTCAGGGTTCGCGCAGTCAGCCCCAAGCGACCATCTGCCGTCCAGGAACTACCTCCCGGGCCCGCCTTTTTGGGCGATCCTTTCGACCAGTTCGGTTGGCAAAACAGTCATGAACCTAAGGTGCAGGCCTTCTTCCTCGCGTTCGATCACGGCACAGGGAAACTTGGCCGCCAGTCCCTTGAGCACGAAATAGAGAAAGTCCGGTACGTTTTCGGGAAGAATGCGGCTGATTTCGCAGCCGCCTTCGGAGATGTTGATCATCCGACAGGTTTGGGAT
>JAHJUC010000147.1 GCA_018829385.1 Alphaproteobacteria bacterium | reverse complement strand
GATGCGGCCCCAGTTGGCGTCTTCACCGGCAATCGCGGTCTTGACCAGCGGCGAATTGGCGATCGAGCGCGCAATCCGCCCGGCAGCCTTCGCCGAAGCCGCGCCCGTCACCGTGATCTCGACCTGCTTGCGGGCGCCTTCACCGTCACGCACGATCTGGATCGCCAGATCTTCCATCAGATCCGCCAGCGCCTTCGAAAAACCGCGTGCGCGGGAATCCGACGCCGAGGCGATCGGTCCCGGACCTCGTGCGGCGGCAGCACCGGTGGCAAACACCATCAGCGTATCCGATGTCGAGGTATCGCTGTCGACCGTGACCGCATTGAATGTCGAACCGACATGACGGCTGAGCATGGCCTGCAAGGCGGACGGCTCGATGGCGGCATCGGTCACGATGAAGGACAGCATCGTCGCCATGTCCGGCGCGATCATTCCCGCGCCCTTGGCCATGCCGTTGAGCGTCACCGTCACCCCGTCAATCCGCGCCGTCCGTGTGGCGACCTTGGGATAGGTGTCGGTGGTCATGATCGCGCGCGCTGCGTCAAGCCACCGGTCGCCGGTTGCCGATGCTGCCATCTGTCCCAGAACGGTGGCGAACTTGGTCGCGTCAAGCGGTTCGCCGATGACGCCGGTCGATGCCAGGAACACCTCCGACTGCGCGCAGCCCACCGCTTCCGCCGTTGATTTGGCGGTCAGATCCGTCGCCTCGCGCCCTTTCTTGCCGGTAAACGCATTGGCGTTTCCGGAATTGACCACCAGCGCCCGCGCCCGGCCACCGGCAAGGTTTGCCCGGCAGAAGTCAACCGGCGCGGAGGGGCATTTCGACGTGGTGAAGACCCCCGCCACGGCCGCCGGCTGGTCGAACACCATCAGCATGACGTCGGTGCGGTTCTTGTACTTGATCCCGGCCGCCGCGGTTTCGATACGAACCCCTGCGATCGGCGGCAGTTCGGCATAGGACCTGGGGGCCAGGGGCGAGATGTCAGTGGACATGGAACCTTCCTCGAGGCGGAGTTCGGACCGAAAGGGCTACTGCTGTTGCTGACTGACGGCGTCGTAAGCAGCCTTCAGTTCCGGATCGAGCACGTCGATTTCCGTTTCGCTGCGCGCGGCGCGGATGAGGTCGCCGTAGCGCTCGCGCATCACCAGCTGCCGGACCTGGTCGGCCACTTCCTCGAAGGCCGGCGGCGCTGTTTCACGGCGTTCCTCGACCTTGATCACATGCCATCCGAACTGGGTCTGCACCGGTTCCTTGGAATACTCGCCAGCCTGGAGCGTGAACGCCACGGCCTCGAACTCAGGCACCATGCGGCCCTTGGTGAAGAAACCCAGATCGCCGCCCTGCCCGGCGCTGGGGCCGGTGGACTTTTCCTTGGCGAGCTCCGCGAAATCCTTGCCGCCATCCAGTTCGGCGATGACCGCCTTGGCTTCTTCCTCGGTCTTGAGAAGAATGTGACGTGCGCTGATTTCCTCTTCCGGCGGAACCGCGGCGATTTCCTTCTCGTAGCGAGCCCTGATATCGGCGTCGCTGACCGGATCGACCACCGCCGACTTGAAGATGGCGTTGTGCAGGGCGCGATCGCGCTGGAATGCCATCAGCTGCTTGAATTCTTCGGTCTGGTCGAGCTTTTCCGTTTCGGCCTTGCGCGCCAGCGTCTTGATGTCGATGACGGCTGCGAGGGCAGCGACGCGGCGCTGCTCGTCCGGGAGACGGGCAAACTGCGGATCGAGGTCACCTTCGGCCAGTGTCAGCTCCGATGCGCGGATTTCGACACCGGCAACCGTCGCCACCACCGGGTCGGCCTCGTCCGCGGCGTGGGCATGGAGCGGCAGGAAGGCGGCGGAAGTCAGGAAGAGGGTGGCTGCAAGCTGCGATAGGCGCATGGATAGACCTTTCATTGTGAAGCTTTTTGCGGTCGGCCGTCCAAGTGCTCTTGGATTTCGGCAACCTTAAGACGGCCTTTCGCCGCCGTTGACATCGTTCAAACCCCCTCTTATCTGTCAGCCAACCGTCCGTCCAGACGGCTTTCACCGGATGAAGGCCATCGGGACGCCGTTTTCCAACCGATCCACCGGTCGCAGGCCAGCACCGGTTTCCAACACTGCAGACCGTGCAGCCTCAAGAAAGGACCATTGAAATGGTCAAGTTCGGCGCAATCGCCCGCAAGCTTTTCGGCTCATCCAATGACCGCCGGATCCGGGCCTACCAGCCAAGAATTGACGCTATCAATGCATTGGAAACTGAACTCTCGG
>JAHJUC010000146.1 GCA_018829385.1 Alphaproteobacteria bacterium | reverse complement strand
TTTCTCCACCGACTTCTGGATCGCCTTCAAGGTCTGGGGCAACATGCCGCTGTCGATCGTCTTCACGCTGATGCAACTGCCGCTGATGCAGCGCCATGCGCTGCCGGAAGAGGGCGCGGAGGAGGCGAAGGGGTAGATCCCTCCCGTCTCAGAGGCAAAGGGTTGACGCGCCACTGGCCCGAACGGCTCGCGGAAGCCGCAGGTTGAGACTGATCACGGCGCGCCGACGAAGCGCTCGAGCTTGCCCAGCGTTTGCAATCCCAGTTCCACGGCGCCGAAGCCCCTGGCCTCTTGGAATTCGGCTGATGTGCTGAACACCATGCCCAATGTGACCTTGGTGGCGCCCTCCTCGTCCTCGCCCACGTCCTCGAACGTCACCCAGGCATCGGCATGTTTCGGCCCGTTCTCGCCCCAGAGCAGCGCGTAGCCGATCCTCTCCCCCTGCTTGACGTCGCCATACAGGTGATGGTTCGGGTAAACCGTGCCGTCCGGTCCGATCATGTCGAACACCCATTCGCCGCCTTGCCGCAGATCGATGCGTTGCGTCCGGCAGGAAAACCCGTCGGGGCCCCACCATTGCGGCAGGGTTTCCGGGTTGAACCAGGCGCCCCAGACAATGTCGCGCGGCGCCTTGATCACCCGTTGCAGCAGCATGGTCCGCTCCGCCACGCCCGCCAGATTGTCGAGCCCGGCGCCAAAACCCTGGCGGTAGCCGTCCTCCATGTTTTCTGCCAGTGAGGCAAGCTGGACCGTCAGCACGATCCGGCACTTGTCATCCCCGCCCGAAAACTCCGCCGTCACCAGCGCCGCCGATTGCGTCACGCCCTCCGACGAGATCACCTCGGTGTTGACGCTAAACACGCCGGGCTGCAACACCAGCCATCCGGCCTCGCAGCGCGTGTCGGGGTGTCCCTCGACCTTGCACAGCGAGACTTCCCGGCCGCCGACACGCGTATCGGCCTCGACAAACTCGACGGTGACCGAGGGCGAAGGCGGAGCCCAGACCGCGCGGGCGGCGGGCGCGGTCCAGGCCGCCCACAGGGTTTCGAGAGGAGCCGCGACCTGCCGTTCCAAACTCAGCGTGGCAAAGCGTTCACTCATCTTGCGAGCCCTTTCGCGTAGGCTTCGAGCTGCGTCGCCACCGTGCCCCAGCCGTCAAAGAAGCCCATGTCCTCATGGTTCTTTTTTGTCTCCGGATTGCGATGCCGGGCGATCGCCGTATAGGTGGTGCCGCCGCCGGGCGCATCGGCAAGAAGCAGGATCGCGGTCATGAACGGCTCGGGCGCAGGCTTCCAGCCTTCGGTGTAGGCGTCGGTGAACACCAGCCTCTCCTCCGGCACCACCTCGAGATAGACGCCGTGGTTTTCCATCACGTTGCCCTCGACATCGAAGGTCGTGTTGAAACGTCCGCCGACCTTGAGGTCGATGTCGACATTTGTGACCTTGTGGGGAACGGGGACGAAGAAATGCGGGATATGCTCGGGTCGCGTCCAGCATTCCCATATCAGCTGCCGCGGCGCGGCGAGCGTCCGGGTAAAGCTCAAATCCGTTGCGGGATCCAGATCCAGTTTCATGTCTCGCGCTCCTTCATGACTTTCTTGACATAATCGTCCAACCGGTCGAGCCGGGATTCCCAGATGACCCGCTGCTCGTCGAGCCAGGTTCGCATCGGCATGAGCGCTTCGGGCACGATCGCGCAGGTGCGCACGCGCCCGTCCTTCGAGGTGGCGATCAGGCCCGCCTCCTCCAGCACCGCCAGATGCCGCATCACCGTGGGCAGCCTGAGCCCGGTGGGTTCGGCCAGTTCGCTCACCGGCGCCGGTCCTTGAGCCAGACGCGTCAGGATCGCCCGCCGTGTCGGGTCCGCCAGGGCGTGGAACAGGTCCGAGAGATCAGCGTCATGCTTAGCCATATGTCTAACTATCCCGGGTAGAGATCGCCGTCAAGGGATAGTTTGCAATATTGCTAAGTATTGTAGTGCGGAGCCATGCATGCACCGTGATGACCGCAGTCACCGACGTGACCGGGCGCGATCTCTCCAGCGGTTATCGGACCGGCTTGAAGGTCGAGGGGAAAGTCCGTTGTCGGCCGGGCGACGGTCCGGAGAGGACCGGCCCTACCGGCCGGACAGCTCTTTCCGGATGATCTCGGCGCCAGCGCCCAGGGCGTGCAGTTTTCCCTCGGCCACCTTTCGCGACAGCGGTGCCATGCCGCAATTGGTGCAGGCGATCAGCCGTTCGGGGTCGACGAATTCCAGCGCCGCACGCAGGGTTGCCGCCACTTTCTCGGGGGTCTCGACCTCGTTGCTCGCAACATTGATCGCGCCGACCAGGACTTCCTTGTCCTTGAGCGCGGACATGACGGACAACGGAACCCGGGAATCGGCGCACTCCAGCGAGACCTGGTCGATCTTGCTGGCATTGAGCGCCGGGAAGAACTCCTCGTACTGCCGCCATTCATTGCCGAGCGTGTTCTTCCAGTCCATGTTCTGCTTGATGCCGTAGCCATAGCAGATGTGAACGGCGGTCTTGCATTTGAGGCCTTGGATCGCGCGGTGCAGGCAATCGACACCCCATTCGGGCACAAGATGCATGAAGGCGTTAAAGGCCGGCTCGTCGAACTGGATGACATCGACACCCAGCGCTTCCAGCTCCAGCGCTTCCTCGTTCAATAGTTCGGCGAACGCCATCGCCATCTTCGCCCGCTCGCCGTAGTGCTTGTCGGCAATCGTGTCGCAGATGGTCATGGGGCCGGGCAGGGTGAACTTCAGTTGCTTCTTCGCGTGGCCGCGCAGGAATTTGACGCTTTCGCCATGCACCGATTTCCTGCGCTTCACCGCAGAGGTAACAGTTGGCACCGAGGCCTCGTACCGGTTGTCGCGGATGCCCATGGTGGTCATCAGGCTCCAGTCGATGCCTTCGATCTCCTCCAGGAAGCCATGCACAAAGTGCTTGCGGAACTGCTCGCCATCGCACTGGATGTCTATTCCGGCCTCGTCCTGGATCTTCAGCCAGCACAGGGCGGCATCCTGCTGCCCCTCGATCAGCTGCTCGCCTTCAAGGCGCCATCCAGCCCAGAGCTTCTCAGGCTCGGCCAGCCAGCTCGGCTTCGGCAGACTTCCCGCAATCGTTGTCGGTATCATGGCATCCTCGCACTTGTGCCGCGTCAATAAACTGCCGAACAATCTCCGGCGCGGCTCCTCCGGACAGCAACCATATGGTTGGCGTGCAGCCTAGTCCAGCACTTCGCCCGCACAACAATCATCCGTTACTCATTGAGAAAAACGCCGCCCCTATCCCGGATTCGCAAACGGCCCGGAATACCCCTTCGCCATCACCTCGCGCTCGTGGCCGAGCATCCAGTGCACCGTCGGAAAGGCGATCTCGTCGATCGGCAGATTGTCCCAGTCGAACAGCTTGACCTCGAGGATGGATATCCACCCTCTTGTTGCTATAATGTTCTCTTTGTTAGAAT
>JAHJUC010000145.1 GCA_018829385.1 Alphaproteobacteria bacterium | reverse complement strand
GCATGATCTTGGCGTGGACCTCATGCAGGGCTACTTTTTTGCCAGACCCGCTACGCGATCCTTGCCGGAGCCGCGCTGGCCTGCTCCCTCTGTGTCAGGGGCTGCCGCCGATGAGCGGGCAGGCCTCGATCTCGCGGTCTAGCAGGCCGGTCGACGTTTTCGTTCAGGGATCTGGCCGTTCGACAGCTTCCTCCGACTTCCAAGGCCGCTAAGGAGCATGCTCGAGCAGGAAATCGATGAAGGCCCGCACCCGCGGCAGGTGCTGGCGTCCCGGCGGCATCAGCGCGGTGATCGGCACCGGTTCCGAGACATGGCAGTCGACCAGCAGCGGCTTGAGCCGCCCGTCGGCGATGGCGTCCTCGATGACGAAGCTCGCCAGCCGGACGATGCCCAGCCCCGCCAGCGCCATTTCCGCCAGGATATCGGCATTGTCGCACATCACCGCCGGCTTGACCGAAACCGGCGTCACCTTGCCGTCGACCTTGAGCGGCCATTCCGACAGGCGGGCAAAGCCGGTGATCAGCAGGCAGGCGTGATCGGCGAGATCGGAGGCCTTTTGCGGTTCGCCGTGCCGGGCGAGATAGGCGGGGCTCGCGGCGATCACGCGTTTTGACTGGCCGAGTTGCCGGGCGATCAGGCTGGAATCGGCCAGCGCGCCGGTGCGGATCGCCACATCCAGTTGCTCGCCGATCACGTCGACGCGCCGGTCGGCCACCGAAACATTGAGGTCGATCTCCGGATACCGTTGCCTGAATTTCGGCAGCACCGGCGCCAGCCGGTGCTTGGCATAGGCCGTGCCCATGCTGACCCGGATCGATCCCTTCGGCTTGCCGCGCGCGGCCATCACTTCGGCCTCGGTCGCCTCGATGGCGGCGAGGATCTCTCGGCCGCGCACGAGCAGCATCTCACCCTCCGCCGTCATCATCAGCCGCCGGGTGGTGCGCTGCAGGAGCTTGACCCCCAGCCGGTCCTCGAGCCGTGTCACCGCCTTCGAGACGCCCGACGGCGTCAATCCGGTTTCCTCGGCGGCGGCGGCAAACCCGCCACGCTCCACCACGCGAACGAAGATGCCGATCTCGTCGGACGCTGCTGTTCTATTCATGACTTGTAGTCCGGAGTGTTGCTCTTGAATAGAAGATTATCATCATCAGGAAAAATAATACAACTCTCTCCGACACCACCGGACCCCCGCTTGAAGGAGACAGCCATGTTCAACCCCGCCAGTCAGACCCCGCACTCAGCCATCAGCCCGCTCGATCCGCTGCCGGATTATCACCGCTACAGGGAGCGCGCCCACCGCGAGCGCACCAGGGCGATCAACAGGGCGCTGTCGATGGCCTGGAACCGGCTTGCGGGCCGGACATCGCGCCAGAAGAGCGACGCCGCTTTCTGGGCCGCCTGAGACCCGGGCCGAACCCTGCGCGGCGCAAGCCGGGCGGGGGAGCCCGCATCCGCCCTGCCATTCACGCCATTTCCGAGGAGGAAGCGACAATGCCCCTGGTCAAGTTCAATGTGCCGCAGTCACTGCCCGATGACCGGGTCGCGGGCCTGCGCCGCGCCGTGCACGAGGCGCTGGTGGCGACCGCAAATGTTCCCGAAGACGACCTGTTTCACGTCGTCCACCGGCTCGATGCGAAGTCCCTGGTCGTCGACCCGGCGTTCCCGTCAGTCAAGCGAAGCCCGGAAGCGGCAATCGTCGAAATCACCTTCCGCATGGGACGGACCGACACCCAGAAGCAGGCGCTCTTCCGCGAGATCGTCCGGCTGGCGCAAGCCAGGTCCGGCTTCAGGCCGGAGGACGTGATGGTGGTGCTGACCGAGAACACTTCGCTCGACTGGAGTTTTGGCGCGGGCGTGGCGCACTACGCGCCGGAGCGGGTGTGAGGACCTAGTCCTGCCTGCAGAACATGGCCAGCAGCTCGGTCTCGCCCCGGGCGGTGAAATGCACCACGCGTGATGCCGGTTCGCGGCGGGCCCAGCCGAGGCTCTCGAAGCGGGACAACAGGTTCTGGCCGAGCGAACCGGCCAGGTGCGTGCGCCGCGCGCTCCAGTCCAGGCACGACCGGCACAGCGGCCGCCGCTGGGTCTCAAGGGCGTTAATGTCGATGCCGAACCGGATCATCCGCTCGCGGCCGGCGGGCGTCAGCACCGGCTCGCCGTCGGCTTCCGCAAGCAGTTCTGATGCCAGCAGTCCGTCGTAAAGCGCGACCCCGAGTTCTCCGGCCAGGTGATTGTAGCAGACCCGCGCCTTCCTCAGCGCCGGATCTTTCGGTCCCGTGCGGGTGCGCGTCAGCCCGCGCCTGGCGGCAAGTCCCATCATGGTTTCGAGCAGCGCGCCGACATCGTCATCGGCGAGTGCGAAATAGCGATGCCGGCCCTGCTTGCGCTGCACCAGCAGGTCGGCGGTTTCGAGCTTCTTCAGATGCGAACTGGCCGTCTGGACCGTGACGCCGGCCTCCGCCGCCAACTCGCTTGCGGTCAGCGCGCCGCCGGCCATCAGCGCGGTCAGCATGTTGGCGCGCGCCGGGTCGCCGATCAGCGCGCCCAGCTGGGCTATGTCCGGACCTTCTTTCATGCTTCGATGCTAGTCGAAGCATCATCGAGCGTCAACGTGGCATGGAACCCTCAGCACAAAGGAGGCATTCATGATCACCTGTTTCATCCGCTACCACATCGATCCGGCAAAGAAGCCGGAGTTCGAGCAATACGCCAGCAACTGGGGCCAGGCGATCCCGCGCTGCGGCGCCGATCTGATCGGCTATTTCAGCCCGCACGAAGGCTCCTCGACGCTCGCCTACGGGGTCTATTCCATCGACAGCCTTGCCGCCTACGAGGCCTATCGGCAGCGCCTGTCCGAGGATCCGCTGGGCCGCGAGAACTACGAGTTCGCCCAGCGCGAAAAATTCCTGCTGCGCGAGGACCGCACCTTTCTCAGGCTGGCCTCGGGCCCGCATGCCGCGCGGGTTCTGCCATGATCGCGGTCATCTTCGAGGTCGAGCCCGCCGATGGCCGCCGCGACCAGTATCTCGACATCGCCGCCTCAATGCGCGCCATGCTCGAGGAGATCGACGGTTTCATCTCGGTCGAGCGCTTTGAAAGCCTCACCACGCCCGGCAAGATCTTGTCGCTGTCGTTCTTCCGCGACGAGGCGGCGGTCAGGCGCTGGCGCACGCTTGCTGCGCACCGGGCCGCGCAGGCGCAGGGCAGGGCAGGTGTGTTTGCCGGTTACCGGCTGCGGGTGGCGCAAGTGCTGCGTGATTACGGCCTGCATGACCGGGCCCAGGCGCCGCGCGACAGCCGCGAGGTTCATCCCGAAAAATGACCGAGGACGACTGGAACAAGGCCATGGCGTGGCCTGACGCTATGAACTAAAGCTGAATCGGTTCTTCGTGGCTGCTTCGGTCTTAGTGTCCCGGCTTCCGCACGGATTGCTCCCCGTTTGTTTGCGCTCAAGGCCTGTCCCCGATGTCAAAGCCGAAAACAGCGGCGACCCGTTATTATCTGCTGACCTTTCTGCCGGCTGCGGTGACGGTAACCTATCTGCCGATCTGGCTCAACGAGCAGGGCGTCACCGACGCGCAGATCGGGCTCATCAACACGCTGCCCATGGCCGGAATCCTGCTGTTCAGCGTCTTCGTCGGGCGCCTGGCTGACCGGGCGGCGGATTGGAAGCAGGCGATCATGATCGGCACCGGCCTGGCCGCGGCCTGCTCGCTGCTGCTCGGCTTTGCCGAAGGCTTCGTGATGATCCTCCTGGTCTGGACCATGACCAACCTGCCCGCGGGCCTGGTCGGTCCAGTGGCGGACGCGGCGACCATGCGGCTGTCGCTGCGGCTCGGCTTTTCGTTCGGGGTGACCCGGGCCTGGGGCACGGTGGGTTTTTTGTCCATGTGCTTTGCCACCGGCTATCTGATCCTGTGGTTTGGCGCGGCCTCCTTTGTCTGGCTGTTCGCCGCTACCTGCCTCGCCCGATTCCTGGCGGCCGTCGCGCTGCCGCGGCTGCGCGATGTCGACCAGCCGCGCAGCAAGCCGGAAGGAACCTTCCTGTCGCGCGAGGTCATCGCCGCGTTTGAGCCCTGGGTGCTGCTGCCGGTGATCGCCGGCGCCGTGCTGTTTGCCAACCACATGGTCATGAACGCGTTTTCGTCGCTGGTCTGGAAGCAGCAGGGCCTGAGCGAATCCACCATTGGCATTCTGATTGCGCTGGGGGCGGCCGCCGAAGCCGCCACCATGTTTGCCTGGAAGCGCATCAACATCCGTTTTCCCGCCCGCGTCCTCATCCTGATCGCCGGCGCCGTCTCGGTGCTAAGGTGGATCGGCATGACCCTGTCGCCGCCGCTGTGGGTGATCGTCCTGATGCAGCTCGGCCAGGCGGTGACCTTCACCTTCTCCTATCTCGGATGCCTCTATTTCATCGCCAAGCGCACCAGCGAGGACATCTCGGCCGAGGCGCAAAGCCTGTTCGGCGTGATGATGCAGGGGTTTTCGATCCTGGTCGTCTCGAGCTTCGGAATTGCCTTCGGCGTGGTCGGCGTCAACGCCTTCTGGATCTGCGTGGCGCTTTCGGCGCTGGCCATGGCGATGGTGCAGCTCTCGCTGAGAATGCGCGGCCCCGATTCCTCTGACTGACTGCCGTCCTGCGGCCGGTAAACGCGCGGCGGCGCCGGTGTTTCAGTCTTGCGACTTCAGCAGCGTGTTTGCCATTTGAATGGCTTGCCGCACATCCAGCGCCACGATGTCGGCGCCGGCCGCACGCAGCTCCGGCTCGCGGTTGCTCAGGGATGGGCCCCCGAGCAGGATCGACATCGACGGATCGGGGCACGAGGCGCGTATCTTTCTGACAATGGCGCTGATGTCTTCGACCGTCGAGCCGACAGCGACCGATACGCCGATCATCCGGTAGCCACCTTCGCGGGCCATCGAGTAGGCGCGGCTCCCGGCCTGCAGGCCTGGTCCGCCTTCCACCGACCAACCTTCCTCGTGAAAGACCGAGGCAATCACGCTCAGGCCAAGTGTGTGGTCATTGCTCGGCATCCGCATCAGCAGGATTCGCGGCCGCTCCTCGTCACAGAATGACGGTCCCTCGACATCGGACAGGCTGGTCAGCAACAGTTGCAGCCGCGCCGTTGCCGCGGTGATGTTTGCAAAGTTCTGCTGGTCCTCACACCACATCCGCCCCAGTTCTTCGGCCACCGGAATGATCAGGGTTTCGCAGATGACCAGCAGCGGAGCCCGTTCGCTGCGGAGCCGGGCAAGGGCCGCGCGGAAGTGCTTGGGGTCTTTTTCCAGAAGAGTGCTCAAGAACTGGCGGAAATGAACCGTGCCATCCATCAGGTGGCGGTTGGTAGCCTCATTGCTGGCGGACGGCTCTTCATGATGGAAGTGATGGCGGATTGCTTCCTCGAGCTTGCTGCGGTCGGCGCTTCCCATTCTGGAAGGCGCACTCCTGCCTCGGAGGAACTGTTGCGGACGCGCCGTCGCTCCCCTGTGGCCATCGGACATGTGCACTCTGTCCGGGGTGGACGGTTGATGTCCACCTCCCTCTTCATTGCCGGACATTGCTCCTCCCCATCACGCGGAATACATCCGCAGGAAGAAAAGGTAGGACGGTTTTGGCAAAGAAACGAGTGCAAGATAGGCGATACTGCAATGCGTTTATTGCCAGAACGGATAAAAACCACATCTCCCGCGCAGGAATTTCAGTGCAATTTCAGGGTGAACTTCTTCGTTCAGGAAATGGCGGCCAGTCGAACGTTCTTGTTTGGCTGGTTCTGTTGTCTCCTGACGAGGCCGTCCAATGCCGATTGGGCAAGTTGAGGCGCGTTCAGGCCTGATCTTTCGTACATTGTCCGCGGGTTCGCCTGCTGTTCAAACCGGTCCGGCAGGCACAGGGTGCGAATGGCGAAGGAGCCATCGAGCTGTCCCGTTTCGGCCAGATGCTGCAGCACGCAGGCTCCGAAGCCGCCGCTGGCGCCTTCTTCCACCGTAACCAGCAGGTCGTGGCGCTGCGCAAGCTCCCCGATCAGGCCGACGTCGAGCGGTTTGGCGAAGCGGGCGTCGGCCACGGTCACCGACAGTCCGCCTGCTTCGAGCAGGTCTGCAGCCTCCAGGCATTCACCGAGCCGCGCGCCGAAGGACAGGAAGGCGATGTCGCGGCCCTGCCGGACAATGCGGCCCTTGCCGATTTCCAGCAGTTCGCCGCGTTCGGGCAGCGCCACGCCGGTTCCTTCCCCGCGCGGATACCGGAATGCGATTGGCCCGGCGTCGTGAGCGGCGGCCGTGGCCACCATGTGGACAAGTTCGGCCTCGTCGGCAGCCGCCATCACCGTGAAGCCAGGAAGATTGGACAGGTAGGCGATGTCGAAAGCCCCTGCATGGGTCGGCCCGTCGGCGCCCACCAGCCCGGCGCGGTCAATGGCAAAGCGGACCGGCAGCCCCTGCAGGGCGACATCGTGCACGATCTGGTCATAGGCGCGCTGCAGAAATGTCGAGTAGATCGCGCAGAACGGTTTCATTCCTGCCGCTGCCAGTCCCGCCGCGAATGTCACGCCATGCTGTTCGGCGATTCCCACATCGAACATCCGTTCGGGATGGGCCCTGGCAAACACATCGAGACCCGTTCCCGACGCCATCGCGGCCGTAATCGCGACGATGCCCCTGTCACGGCTCGCCTCGTCGGTCAGCGCGTTGGCAAACACCTTGGTGTAGCTCGGCGCCCCCGGTTTGGATTTGGCAAGCGTGCCGGTCTTGGCATCGAAACTGCCAACGCCGTGATACTTGTCGGCGCTGTTTTCCGCCGGGGCATAGCCCGCACCCTTGCGGGTGATTGCATGGATGAGGACGGGGCCATCGGCGATGCCCCTCAGCGTGCGCAGGACCGACAGCAGCTGCGGCAGGTCGTGTCCGTCGACGGGGCCGACATAGGTAAACCCCATGTGTTCGAAAAGGCTGGACGTGCCGGTCAGCGCGCCGACGGCCTGGCGCGCTCTCGCGGCCCCGGTCCTGAAGGGTTCGGGCAGCAGTGACGCCGCCTTTTTCATCACCGCGTCCATGCCGATGGCTGGCGCCTGGGCGCAGAGCGCGGAAAGGTGCCTGGAGAAGGCGCCGACCGAGGGCGAGATCGACATCTCGTTGTCGTTGAGAATGACGAACATGCGCTTGCCCAGCGCGCCCGCATTGTTCATCGCCTCGTAGGCCATGCCCGCCGACATGGCACCATCGCCGATGATGGCCACGACGTCGCCGGTGCCGTAGCCCAGCGACCGGGCGGCGGCAAAGCCGAGACCTGCGGAGATCGATGTCGAGGAATGTGCCGCGCCGAACGGGTCGTAGACGCTTTCCGAGCGTTTGGTGAAGCCCGACAGCCCGCCGTCCTGGCGCAGGCCCGCCATGGCCTGGCGCCGGCCGGTCAGGATCTTGTGGGCATAGGCCTGGTGCCCGACATCCCAGATCAGCTTGTCGCGCGGCGTGTCGAACACGGCGTGGATGGCAACCGTCAGTTCGACCACGCCGAGGGTGGAGCCCAGATGGCCCCCGGTTGCGGCCACTTTC
>JAHJUC010000144.1 GCA_018829385.1 Alphaproteobacteria bacterium | reverse complement strand
GTCTCGCCCTCGCCGGCAATATGGCGCTGGCGAATGCCGGTTCGCTGAACGATCCATTCATCGCTGGTTTCAACAACGCCTTCAAGATCGCTGTTTTTCATGATGCGATCTGGGAGGTGGGCCCCGAAACCACGGACAACGGAACGGATCATGCTGGCATCCTAGCTGGAAGAACTGTCCACGACCGGCACAGCAAGCGCTGAGCGACGGGTATGATAGAGGTTGAGATCATGTTCGATTTTGGCCTTGAGACCATTGCGGGCCATGTCATAGCCGACGTCAACGGCCGCGGCAAAGCCTTCGACGTCGGCGCCGCCGTGGCTCTTGATGACAATGCCGTTGAGGCCGAGAAAGACCCCGCCATTGACCTTGCCGGGATCCATTTTCTCGCGCAGCAGGTCAAAAGCGCCCTTGGCAAACAGGTAGCCGATGCGAGCCATCAGGGTTCGCGACATCGCCGCGCGCAGATAGCCCGCGATCTGGCGGGCGGTGCCCTCCGCGGTCTTGAGCGCGATGTTTCCGGCGAACCCCTCGGTCACCACCACATCGACGGTTCCCTTGCCGATATCGTCGCCCTCGACGAAGCCGTAATAATCAAAGCTCGGCATCGCGGCCTCGCGGATCAGGCGTCCGGCTTCCTTGACCTCTTCCTGGCCCTTGATTTCCTCGACGCCGATGTTGAGCAGGCCGACGGTCGGCTTTTCGATCTCGAACAGCGCGCGGGCCATGGCGGCCCCCATCATGGTGAAATCGATCAGCTGCTGGGCATCCGCGCCAACGGTTGCGCCCACGTCGAGGACGATGCTCTCGCCGCGGATGGTCGGCCAGATCGCGGCAATGGCCGGCCGGTCGATATTGGCCATGGTGCGCAGGCAAAACCGCGACATCGCCATCAGCGCGCCAGTGTTGCCAGCCGAAACGCAGACATCGGCATCGCCGGTCTTGACCGCTTCGATGGCGCGCCACATCGATGAGCGGTAACGGCCGTGGCGGAGCGCCTGGCTCGGCTTGTCGTCCATGCTCACGGCCACTTCGCAGGCCACGAAGGTGGATGCCTCGCGCAGCGCCGGGAACCTGTCGAGGACCGGGGTGCATTCGCCTTCGAGGCCGAACAGGGTAAAGCGGATGCCCGGATGGCGCTCCAGCGCCTTGGCGACGCCGGGCACGACAACCTTGGGGCCGTGGTCGCCCCCCATCAAATCAACCGCAATCCTGATCACGCCCCGTCCTTTATCCCCGGCTCTGCAGGCCGGATTTGTGGGCCGAAAATACCCGTTTTCGCACGGTGTACAACCGCTTTGTCATCACATGTGAAGCTAGCCGGAGGAATCGTCGCGCTTGAGACCCTGCAAAACCGCAAAAGGTGACGGTTTTTTGTCCGACGCCGGATCGCTCTCGACGTGATCGGCATATTCAAGGCCCTGCTTGCGCGGGTAGGCATCGATCGAAAGGGCTGCGAACTCGGCCGCGACCGCCCCGACATCGATCGAATCGCCGGTATAAAGCTCCGGCAGATCCGGACCGTCGGGATCGAGGAACATCTCGCCATTGCCGTCCACGGGCCGCCTCGCCAGCCGCGAATTCTCGGGCAGGAACACCGCCTCGAAATCCTCTTCGATCTGCTGCTCAACCGGATCCAGGGTGACAACGCATTCCTGCACGATCGCGGAGCTGACATGGCCCTTCACCCGGATCCCGTCGCGCTTCCAGCGGCCAAGGACCAGTTCGGCTTCAAAACTCTGGACCTCAGCCACGCCCCACTGGCGGCCCAGGCGCTTGAGATCGGCTGCATCGGCTGAAATCCGGACAGTGACCGGATTGGACGAAACATGGCTGACCTTGACCTCGTAGGAAAAAAGGTTCTTGTCCGGAACGGTCATCAGATCACCTCCCGATCCACGGTCTTGAATGTCAGCAGGCCGGCCGCCAGCTTTTCTTCGGGAACATCTTCAAGCGTCCGCGCGGTGGCGATCATCCAGTCCGCAAGCGCCTGCATGGGCGGCGCTTCGTCTCCGCTTTCCGGATGAAGGTTGCGCCTGAGCGCATCGACCAGACCCTGGCGATCACCGGTGTCCAGCGCCTGGCCGTAGGATTTCACGCGGCCGTAGAACATCTTTGCCAGCTTTTTCATCCGCTTGGGCACGCCCATGTCGCCGATACCGAGCTCACGGATCGAATGGTCGACGTCCTCGAAAAAGGCGTCGACAAGATCCTGCGCCAACCCGCGGGTTGCCTCGCCGGCCGAGCCGGTGCGGCGCAGATACAGAATGAGATGGATCGAGATCATTTCGAACCGGCCCATGACGGTATCGGGCACACCCATCGCCTCGTAGAAAACCGGCGAACGGGCCGCTCCGGTGATCTCGGCATATTGCCTTTCAACCAGAGCCTGATTGGACTTTTTTCGCTTGAACAGGTTCCAGATCATGAAAATGCCTTCAATGGCCGATGGATATCATCGCAACTGCGAGAGACTGGCGTGTTGCATCCGCGCGGAAGCTGGTTTACCGAATGGGACGCAAAACGCAATGGCTGCGGCTTTCGAGCCTGCGTGCCAAAGGGAGATGTCGTTGACGATAAGAGTTTTCAAGGCAACCGGACGGAAATTGCGTCTCGGCGCTGCAATTGCGGTCATCTCAACGGTCGCGCTCGGCGGCTGCAACACCGGCGAAGTCTTCCATCAGGGGTACGTCGTCGACCAGACCGCGCTTGAGCTGACGCCTGTGGGGTCAAGCCGCGAGCAGGTGCTCTTGTCGCTCGGCACGCCATCGACCACGGCGACCTTCGACAACGAGGTCTTCTATTACATCTCCCAGAAGCGCACCCGTCCCGCGATGTTCATGAAGCAGAAGCTGGTCGATCAGACGGTGCTGGCGGTCTATTTCGATGAAGAAGGCACGGTCAAGCAGATCGCCAACTACACGCTGCAGGATGGAAGGGTGTTCGACATGATCTCCCGGACAACGCCGACCGGCGGTGTCGACAAGTCCTTCCTGGCGCAGGTGATGTCGGGTGCGACCAGCTCGGAATCGGCAGCAAACGCGGCCCGTAACATTTTTGGCGGCATCAACTGATAGCTTGAGGCGCGAGCCCCCGGAGCGGGCGGTGCGGACGCTGTCTGCTATGATCTCGCGATCTGTTCGATCAGCCGCTGATAGGGGCCTGTTCCAATGGCGCCGGGCGGACTGAACGGGTTCGAGAACGCGTAGATGAAGAACAGGATCAGGCCCGTAAAGGCGCCGAACATGAAGATCAGCACAAGGTTGTGCCGCTGCACCGGATAGGGGTAGTAGGCCAGCGCGATCAGCACGACGCCAGTCAGCGCGGCGAACCAGAACATGCCACTGATGGCGCTTTC
>JAHJUC010000143.1 GCA_018829385.1 Alphaproteobacteria bacterium | reverse complement strand
GAGGATCGGAATTTCCAGACTCTTGCCGAGCGCCAGGACCGCCCGGATGATCGATTTGGCCTGCAGGCTCTCCTCCGCCTCATGGATGAACGAACGGTCGAGCTTGATCTTGTCGAACGGGAAGGCCCGGAGCATTTCCAGTGACGAGTACCCCGTGCCGAAATCGTCGAGCGCGATGTTGACGCCAAGCGCCTTGATCTGGCGCAGAACGCTGAACGAGCGCTCCTTGTCCTGGAAAATGGTGGATTCGGTAAGTTCCAGTTCCAGCCGGTTGGCCGGCAGACCGGTCGACATCAGCACCTCGATGATCAGGCTGGGCAGGTCCGCATGGGTAAACTGCGCCGGCGACAGGTTGACGGCCACCTTGTAGGGCGGTTTCCAGGAAGCGGCATCGGCGCAGGCTTCCCTGAGAACCCACTCGCCAAGCTGCATGATCAGGCCATTTTCCTCGGCGACCGGAATGAACTCTGAAGGCGGTATGAAGCCGCGCTCCGGATGGTTCCAGCGAAGCAGCGCTTCAAAACCGCGGATCTTGTTCGTCGAGACCGATGTCTGAACCTGATAATGCACGTCAAGTTCGTTGTTATCGATGGCTGCGCGCAGATCATTGGCCAGACTGCGGCGGGCCCGGACGATGTCATCCATGGATTGATCGTAATAGCAGACATGAAGGGTGAGATCCGCCTTGGCCCGGTACATGGCAAGGTCGGCATTGGCGATCAGCATCTCGCGCGTCGACGCATTGTCGGGATAGATCGCCACTCCGAGGCTGGCCCCGGAAACGACCGCAAGGCCCTGTTCCTTGATGGGACCGAACAGCGCTTCCTGCAGCCGTGCCAGGAAATCCTCAAGCGCCGCATAATCGGTGAAACGCTGGATGGCAGCGAACTCATCGCCGCCGGTCCGCGCCACGAACTCGCCGTCCCGCAACAGCTCGGCCAGCCGCGCGCCCAATGTGCGCAGCAACATGTCGCCGACACCGTGGCCGCGCAGGTCGTTGAGCTCCTTGAAGCGGTCCAGATCTATGCCGATCAGCGCCACCTTGCCACCGGTCTCGTTGGCGATATCGATCTCGTGATCGAGACGGTCGGCAAAGCTTGTCCGATTGGGCAGCCCGGTGAGACTGTCGTTGAGCGCCATGTGGCGCAACCGGTCGAGCGACTCGGTCCGGACGCTGTCATCGATCATGTAGCTTGCCAGTCCCGCGCCGACAATCACCAGGGCAACCGTCGCTACCGCCAGCGCAAGAGCCTGCATTGCCGCCGGGTTGGAAAACGAATTGTCGACCAGCAGCGGCGTCACCTGGAATGCCGTCATGCCGGTGAAATGCAGGCTGATGATCGCCAGGAAGAGAACCGCGGCGGACAATGACCGGTAGGCCCGGAGATGTTTCTTCGTGATCAGGTGAATTGCCAGCGCCGACAGCACAACCGAAAGCACGATCGATGCAAGCAGATACCCCCTGTCCCAACTGACAATGCCCTGCACCCGGTACGCCATCATGCCCGTGTAATGCATCACAGCGATGGCGATCCCGGCAATGGCGCCGCCGATCGCCGGAGCAAATCGGGTCGCACCACTGGCCGCGACAAGGAAACCCGCGCCCGCGCCAACAATGGCGACGAGCAGCGAGACGATGGTCATCAGCGGATCGAAAGCCACCGGAGCTCCGGGCTCATAGGCCAGAATGGCAATGAAGTGGGTGCACCAGATCGCCGCGCCGGCTGCCACGGCGCTCAGAAAATGCCATCCCGCCCGTTGCAGGCCCGTCGTGCGCGATGCCCGCTCGAAAAGGCAAATGATCGCCCATGAACCGGATGCACACACGATGGCGGCAACAGCAACCAGCCAGGTGTTGTGTTTGTCGACCACGCAGTCGAGGATTGTCATCATGGGATCTGTCTTCGTTACCTGTATGACCCGCAGCCGGTATGATTCAGTCGGCGATACCAGCACGGCGCGGCTTAAGGCCCATTTAAGCGGAGACTAAAACAGTTCGCAGTCAGATGTTAACTTTTGCCGCGACAAGCTGTCGGAGAACCGGTGATCGGCGAGGCACGACCCGGCAAGCGCCTGGCGGAGCGTGAGGCCCTCAAACCCGGGCTTTGCGCGCCAGATACACCGTCTGGGTGAAAGGCCTGTCCTGCAGCGGATTGTGAAACGTCACCGGCTCGGCCCAGGCTTCAGCAAACACGCCCGCAAGCCTTTCGGTGAAGGCGTCATCGGTCTTCTCGTCCGACCACAGCCCGAAGATGCCGCCGGGCTTGAGATGGGCGGCGAGCCTTGTCAGACCCTCGGGCTGGTAGAAACTCTCGCTGCGCGCGTCGAGCAGCGCGTCCGGCGAATGGTCGATGTCGAGCAGGATCGCGTCGAACAGCCGGCCCGGCGCCTCGGGATCGAACCCGTCACGCCCGCGCGCCATGGCGAAGAAATCGCCTTCCACCAGCCGGCACCGCGCATCACCGGTCAGACCCTCGCCGAGCGGCAAGAGGCCGGTGCGGTGCCAGTCGATCACGGCTTCCAGATATTCAACGACGATAAGCGCGCCGGTGCGCGGCTCGTCGAGAGCGGCCTTCGCGGTGTAGCCGAGGCCGAGGCCGCCGACCACCACATCCAGCCCCTCGCCCTCGCACGCAGCCAGCCCCAGCTCTGCAAGCGCGATCTCGGACGCGGTGAACAGGTCCGACATCAGGTGCTCGTCGCCGAGCTTGATCTCTAGAACATCGACCCCGAGCCGCGCCTCGCGCCGCCGCCTCAGCACCAGCGCCCCGATCGGTGTCGGCCGGTAGTCGAGTTCTTCGAACAGTCTGCTCATCGGGTCACGACTCCGTTGCGGCGGGTGGTCTCCGCGGGCACTGCGGGGGCATTTGCACTGGGCTTATCGGCGCTTTGGCCGGGCATGGCAAGCCGCCGGCCGCCAGTCCCGCCCCCGCACGCGCAGTTCACGCATCCGGCCAGAGCAGCGAGCGGTGGATCTGCGCGCCGGCCCAGGCGCCGTCCGCCACCGCCAGCGTCACCGAATGCGGGATCCGGGCCGTGTCGCCGCAGGCCGAAATCCCGGCAATAGAGGTCTGCTTCGCTGCATCGGTGCCGATCTGGATGCCCATCATGGTTTCTTCCATGGCGCAGCCGGTTTCTTCCGCAAGCCTGCTTGCAGGCACGCAGAAAGGCGCCGTGAACAGGCCGGCAAACTCCAGCCGCCTACCATCTTCCAGCACGACATCCGCCACACCCTCGATACGGTCGATCGGCGTCGGTTCGATGCTGAAGTTACGGTTCTCCAGCGCCTGCAGCGTGGCGGCGTCGAGGTCCACCGCGCCATTGGTCAGGAACGTCACCGGCCCCCAGTCCGACACGATCTCCGCCTGGTGGGAGGACATCGGCCCGGTGGCGATCACGCCGATCTTGCCCTGGTCAAGCTCGTAGCCATGGCAGTAGGGGCAGTGAAACACCGCCCTGCCCCAGCGCTCGGCAAGGCCCGCGACCAGCGGCAAACGATCCTCGAGCCCGGTTGCAAACAGCAGCCGCCGGCCGTGATGAAGTTGCCCGTCGGCGGTGGCGACGGTGAAATCATCCTTCTTGCCGCTCACCGTGACGGCCCGGCCATCGACCCAGGAGAGCGTCGGATAGACCTCGAGCTGCCGCCGCGCGGTCAATGCGATCTCGGCAGCGGCGACGCCGTCCTGCCCGAGAAAGCCATGCGAGAAGTACGCAAAGCGGTTGCGCCGCTCGCCGGCGTCTATCACCTTCACATCCCTGCGGGCGCGCAGGAGCTGGAGGGCTGCGGCCATTCCGGCGTAGCTGCCCCCGACAATAATTACATCATGCATAATACCTATCCTTTCTGGGCCCGCCACGCCTTGTGCCGCCGCGCAAAATCGTCGGCCAGGGTGGCAAGCGTGATCTCCGAGAACCGCGCCAGCAGCAGGGCTTCGGCTTCGGCAAACGCCCCGTCGAGCGCGGCGTTCACCGATTGCTCGACCAGG
>JAHJUC010000142.1 GCA_018829385.1 Alphaproteobacteria bacterium | reverse complement strand
CGATGTCTCTGAGGCCCATGTGCACACCGACCCGAAGAAGGGCGATTTCTACGTCGCCCATATTTCGAAGCCGGGACGCGATGCGGAAGAAATCATTGCCGATGTGATGCCCGGCATCATCCGCGGCTTCTCCTGGCCCAAATCCATGCGCTGGGGCCCCGCCTCGGCAAAGCCCGGCTCGCTCAGGTGGGTGCGGCCGCTGCAGTCGATCATCTGCACCTTCGGTCCCGAGACCGAGGAGCCGACCGTCATCGCCTTCGAGATCGACGGGCTGGTTGCCGGCAACGTGACCTCGGGCCACCGCTTCCACGCGCCCGACACCTTTACCGTGCGCCGCTTCGATGACTATTCGGAAAAGCTCGAGCGCGCCCGCGTGGTGCTCGATGCCGAGCGGCGCAAGGAGATCATTCTCGCCGATGCCCGCAATCTTGCTTTTGCTTCCGGCCTGGAACTGGTCGAGGACGATGGCCTGCTCGACGAGGTCTCCGGCCTGGTCGAATGGCCGGTCGTGCTGATGGGCGAATTCGAGGAGGACTTTCTCCAGATCCCCGACGACATCATCCGCCTCACCATCAAGACCAACCAGAAGTGCTTCGTTCTGAGACAACCCGGCGGCGGCCTGTCGAACCGCTTCATCCTGGTCTCCAACATCGAGGCCAGCGACGGCGGCGCCGAGATCGCCTATGGCAACGGCAAGGTGGTGCGCGCCCGTCTCTCCGACGCGCTCTATTTCTGGACCACCGACCAGGCGGCTCTCCCCGACCGCGACAAGCTCACGGCGTCGGCTGAAAAACTCGACCTTGATCTGAGCAAGCCGCTCGACCAGCGCATGGCGCGGCTGGACCAGCTCAACGTCACCTTCCACGCCAAGTTCGGCACGCAGGGCGAGCGGGTACAGCGCATCGCCAGGCTGGCCGCCGAACTCGCCCCGGTCGTCGGCGCCGATCCGAAACTCGCCACCCGCGCCGCCATGCTGGCCAAGGCGGATCTCACCACCGAAGTGGTCGGCGAGTTCCCTGAACTGCAGGGCGTCATGGGCCGCATCTATGCCGGCCTGCAGGGCGAAGACGCGAGCGTCGCGCTGGCCGCCGAAGAGCACTACAAGCCGCAAGGCCCGTCCGACCAGGTGCCGACCGACCCGGTCTCGATCGCCGTTGCTTTGGCCGACAAGCTCGACACGCTCGTCGGTTTCTGGGCCATCGACGAAAAGCCCACCGGTTCGAAAGATCCCTATGCGCTTCGTCGGGCCGCGCTGGGCGTGATCCGGATTCTGGTTGAGAACGGAATTGAGCTCAGTATCCTGTCGAGCGTTAGCTCAGACTATTCTCTAATAATCAGTCAACGCCATAAAGATCATCCGTTCCCTATGGTAGGTGAGAATGTTGAATCTCTTTCAGATTATTGGGAAGAATGGAATGAGGAGACCGGGCAGTCTGTCGTTTCACAGGAATTCAATGATGAAGCGGCGATTTGGATAATTTTGCCGGATGGTGAATCTCACAAACGGATATTCCTGAGTAAGAACACACTGTCGTCCGACCTCCTCTCCTTCTTCCACGACCGCCTGAAAGTCTATCTGCGCGACCAGGGCGCCCGCCACGATCTGATTGACGCGGTGATCACGCCGGCCTCCGACGACCTGCTGGACATCACCCGTCGCGTCGAGGCCCTTGGCGCCTTCCTCGACACCGAGGACGGCAGGAACCTGCTTGCCGGAACCAAGCGCGCCGCCAACATTCTGGCTGCCGAGGAAAAGAAGGGCACTGCAATCGCAGGTCACGTCGAGCCTTCGCTGTTCGAGCTCGACGAGGAGAAAAACCTCTTCACGGCGGTGACTCAATCTGTCAGCGCGGCGACCCAAGCCATTGAAAATGAAGATTATTCAGCGGCCATGAGCGCACTTGCCACGCTACGTGAGCCAGTTGATTCATTTTTTGAGGCAGTGCTGGTAAACGCGGAAGTTGAAAATGTGCGGGCCAATCGCCTTGCGTTGCTCGCCATGATCCGTGACGCCACCGGCGCGGTCGCCGATTTCTCCAAGATCGCCGGCTGATCTACTGAGAGTGTGCTTGAATACCCGAAGCCGGCAACCCCTGGAGGTGGGTGCCGGCTGGGTGCCATCGCGGACCCGGACGAGGGCTTGCGGGGCAGG
>JAHJUC010000141.1 GCA_018829385.1 Alphaproteobacteria bacterium | reverse complement strand
CACCAGCATCTCGGTATTGCCATCGGCAATGGCGGCAACGGCTAGAACATTGTCGATCGACATCGACAGATCGGCGACTGTGATCGACACCAGCGCCTGGAAAAGCGTCTTGCGGGGTGGTCCCGTGTAACCCTCGTCGAGGTGGTCGGCGGTCTCGAGCGCCCTGGCTGCCTCGCGGTCGATATTGTCGCGGATTTCGCCATACAGGCGCCAGCAGACCCAGAAGAGCAGCAGCGACCCGAGAAACAGGAGACCCGGGACGCCGAGAAGCTTGGTGGCGACCAGTGCAAAAATGATTCTCAGCCCGGCAGCCACGATGATGCCGAACAGAATGGCGCGCTTGCGCAGTTCCGGCGAGAGCGATGCGGCAGCCATGCCGATGATCAGGGCGTTGTCGCCCGACAGCACCAGATCGGCGAGCACGATCGCGCCAAAATCGAAGACCTGCTGCAACATCAGCCTGTTTCCTCCATGACTATGGTGAAGATCCCGCTCATGCGCGCATATCCTCCCGGATCATGTCCGAGGCCTTTTCGCCGATCATGATTGCCGGCGCATTGGTGTTGCCCGACACGATCACCGGCATGATCGAGGCATCGGCCACTCTGAGGCGATCGATGCCGCGCACGCGCAAGCGCTCGTCGACCACCGCCATCTTGTCCCGGCCCATCTTGCAGGTGCCGGTCGGGTGATAGATCGTGGTCGCGGTGTTGCGGGCCCAGTCGAGCAGGCCGTCGAAATCCTCGTCGGGGACCTGCCGTCCCGGTGCGTGCTCCTCGGTGATCAGGCCTGCCACCGGCGCCTGTCGGCAGATGCGGCGGGCCATGCGGATGCCTTCGACGATGGTTTGCTGGTCGAGCGGCGTCGCCAGATAATTGGGATGGATCAGCGGATGGTCCTCGGCCCGGGCCGAGCGCAGCCTGATTTCGCCGGTGCTTTCCGGCCTCAACTGCAGCACGGAGGCGGTAAAGGCATCGAAATCATCGGTATCGGTGGTCGGATTGTTGGCGCTGAATGGCTGGATGTGAAACTGGATGTCGGGCGTGTCGAGATCCGGCCGGGTCTTGAGAAAACCGGTGCCGAGGCTTGCGGCAAGAGTCAGCGGCCCGGATCGGTTGAGCATGTATTCGAGCCCGATCCGGGCCTGGTTGAACAGGCCGCGGGTGCGGGTGTTGATGGTTGGTGCGGTGCAGCGGTAGACCGGGCGGGCCTGAAGATGGTCCTGCAGATTCTGGCCGACGCCCGGCAGGGCGTGCCTGAGCCGAATTCCGTGATCGGCCAGGTGCGCCGGTTCGCCGATGCCCGACAGCATCAGGATCTGCGGCGAGCCGATGGCCCCGGCCGAGAGGATGACCTCGCGCCTTGCGGCAATCCGGACCGGCGATCCGTGGCGGCGGCCACGTACCGCCACCGCCCGGGACCCATCAAGCTCGACGTTTTCGACCTGGATATGAGTGAGAACCGCGAGGTTCGACCGGGACCTGGCGGGCTTGAGGAAGGCCTTGGCGGAACTGCAGCGCAAGCCGTTGCGCGCCGTCAGCTGGAAATAGCCCACACCTTCCTGGCTTTCGCCATTGTAATCGGGGTTGAAGGCAAATCCGGCCGATCTGGCAGCCTCCACCCAGGCGTCGACAACCTGCCAGGACTGCCGGGAGCGGGAGACCGAGAGTTCGCCCCGGTCACCCCTGAGCGCATCGGCCTTGCCCTCCCAGGACTCGCTGCGCTTGAACAAGGGGAGCAGGTCATCCCAGCCCCAGCCGACATTTCCCATCTGCCGCCAGCGATCATAGTCCTGCGGCTGGCCGCGGACATAGAGCAGGCCGTTGATCGAGCTTGACCCGCCCAGCGTCTTGCCGCGCGGCCAGTTGAGCTGCCGCCCGTTGAGGCCGTCGTCGGCCTCGGTCCGGTACATCCAGTTGAGCGCCGGATCCTTGATGGTCTTGAAGTAGCCAACCGGCACGTGGATCCAGGGCGACGCATCGCGGCCACCGGCCTCGATCAATGCCACCGAGACCGACGGATCGGCCGAAAGCCGGTTGGCCAAGACGCAACCGGCTGAACCTGCTCCGACGATGACAAAATCAAATTCCAACCAGAAACGCCTCAATATGTAAAAAATGAGACTTTACATCTCGTTATTCATCGTATTCACTTAAATCACTGCCGTGCAAGAGTGGGTACAACTGGCATTATCGATTAATCAAAACTGGTTTGAGCATGCCGAATACGGAAGACCGCATCGCAACGAATTTGCGAACGCTGCTGATTCTCGAGGTCATCGGCACGTCGGGCGAACCGATGACTCCGACCGAAATCAACCAGTCGATCGGGCTGCCCAAGCAGACCATCCACCGGCTTTGCGCCACGCTAGTGGAGGAGGGGTTTCTGGTCTACGAGCCGAATGGCAAGCGGCTGAGGGCGGCGCGGCGGGCTCGCATGCTCGGCGCCGGATTGCTGCATTCGTCGCGCGATCACATCCTCCGCCGGCAGATCCTGCTGGACCTGGCGATGAAGACCGGCGAGACGATCAACTACGTCGTGCCCGAGGATGACGGCATGAGCTATCTCGACCGGGTCGAGACCGGCTGGGCGTTCCGGGTACAGCTGCCGATCGGCTCCAACGTGCCGTTCCACTGCACGGCCAGCGGCAAGACGTTCCTGGCCAGTCTCGACACCAGGAAGCGCAAGGCCTTCGCCCACGGCCTGGCGCTGGAGCGCAAGACGCCCAAGACCATCACCGACCCGGATGCGCTGCTCACGGAGCTTGCCGCCGTCTCGAAAGCCGGCTTTGCAATCGACAATGAGGAGTTCATGGAGGGAATGGTGGCGATCGCCGTTCCGGTAACGGACGACGCGGGCCGGTTTCTGGCGGCGATTGCCTGTCACGGGCCAAATGTGCGGCTGTCGCTCGACACGCTCAAGGGGTTCCTGGGCGAGTTCAACACGGCGGTCGACAAGATGCGAGCCGTGCTGGCCTGACAGCACCCGCCCGGACATGCGGCCTAGAACATTCCGGTGAAAACGAAGTCACTGAAAATGCTCTATCTTATTGTGTTCACGCAATTCCGGACGCGAAACCGGTTCCCACTTTCGCTGGAATTGCTCTATGCGTCGACGCCAAGTTCTGCCGCACAGTGCGCGATGATCGCGCCGATGTGACGGCAATCCTCGACCGAAAATGTCAGCGGCAGACGCATGTCGAACAGGCTCGACAGGATCCGGTCGGTTTCAGGCAAGAGCTGCGGATCGACATAGCGCCAGCTGCGATGGTTGGAGGTGAAGGCCACCGGGTCGGCCGCGCCGAACCATTTCAGCTCCACGCCGAGCGCCTTGTTGGCCGCGACGAAAGCCTCGGCCAAAGCCGCCGACAGGCCGGGCAGGCGGAACTGGATGGAGCTGCCGACGTAGCGCTCCGCCTGCGGGCGCCTGGGCAAAACAACACCTTCTGCGCCGGCAAGCGCCTGCTCGACGGCCCGATAGCGTTCATTCCAGCGCTCGATGCTGTCTTCGAGCCGGGCAAGCTGCGGCAACAGGATGGCCGCGCGCAAATTGTCCATCCGGCCCGACATGTTGGGCGTTTCCAGCTTTATCCGCTCGAAGACATCAGCCGGCGGCGCCGCGCCGTGACGCTCGTAGAGCATGTAGGAGCCTGACAGAATGGTGGCGCGGGCCATGAACTCCGGATCGTCCGAGGTGAGCAGGCCGCCTTCGCCCGAATTGAGATGCTTGTAGGTCTGGGTCGAGAAACAGCCGGCCAGCCCGAAACTGCCGCTCTTGCGACCGTTCCAGGCGGCCCCCATGGTGTGGGCGCAGTCCTCGATCAGGATCAGGTTGTTTTGCCGGACGATGTCGGTGAGACGCTCCATGTCGGCGAGGTGGCCGCGCATGTTCGACAACATGAGGAAGCGCGCGCCGGAAATCATGGCCTTGCGGCCCAGATCCTCAAGGTCGATCACCATGTCCTCGGTGATTTCGACCAGCAGCGGCTTTCCCCCGGCGGCGGCAATAGCACCGGGTACCGGGGCGAGCGTGAAAGCGTTGGTGAGAACCGTCTCGCCCTGGCCAAGGCCTGCCGCGCGCAAGGCGATGGCCATGGCATATCCCCCAGAGGCACAGGCGAGGCAATAGCGTGCGCCCTGATAGGCGGCATAGGCCCGCTCCAGTTCCGAGGCCTTCGACAGTTCGCCGGGTGCGCTGTTGTAGCGATGCAGCCGGCCCGACCTGAGAACTTCGGTTGCAGCCGCGATGACCGCGTCATCGAGGGGCTCCTGCTGGGTAAAATTGCCGGTAAACGGTTTCAATGACCTGCCTCCCTGACCAGAACCCTGGCGTTTACCGGAATAGACCGAACCCCGCCGGGATCTTACGGCCAGTTCGACCGCATCCATATGGACAATATCTGGTTCAGCCGGGGAACCCGCGCTACGCGATCACCGATCGGATCGGCAATCCGGCTTAAATCTCCCGGCCTTCACTCCTAATGGATGATCGACAAGCCCGTAAAATAAGGGGGTGTGTTGTTGCAATGCAACAGAAGCGTGCTAGGCTCCCCTATTGTTTGCGCGCTGCAAAAAAGTCAGGTTCCGGAAAGGAATCTGCATGCATGATGGCGGAAACCGGGCAGTCTGACTGTCGCAACAAGAGGCAATTTGTAATGTTCTACCAGATGTATGAACTCAACCACGCGGCCATGGCGCCGATGCGTGCCTATGCCGATGCAATGCGCCTGACCTTCCGAAACCCGGTCAATCCGATGGCGCACACGCCGTTCGGCCGCTCGGTCGCCGCCGGATTCGAGCTGTTTGAGCGCACCACCCGCCGCTATGGCAAGCCCGAGTTCGGACTGCACGAGACCCCGCTGAACACCGGCCGCGTCTCTGTTCATGAGAAAATCGTCTGGTCGCGCCCCTTCTGCAACCTGATCCATTTCGAGCGCACGCTGCCGGCCAACCATCGCCCGGACCCGAAGATCCTGATCGTCGCCCCGATGTCGGGACACTACGCCACACTGCTGCGCGGCACCGTGGAAACGCTGCTGCCCAAGGCCGAGGTCTACATCACCGACTGGACCGATGCCCGCATGGTGCCGATCACAGAGGGCCGTTTCGACCTTGACGACTATATCGACTACGTCATCTCCATGCTGCATGCGCTTGGCCCCGACACCCATGTGCTGGCGGTCTGCCAGCCGTCGGTCCCGGTTCTGGCCGCCGTCGCGGTGATGGAAGAGAACGGCGATACGTTCGCGCCCTCGAGCATGACGCTGATGGGCGGCCCGATCGACACCCGCATCAATCCGACCGGCGTCAACGAACTGGCGCAGAACAAGCCGATCGAATGGTTCGAGGACAATGTCATCATGCAGGTGCCGTGGCCGCAGCCGGGTTTCACCCGCTCGGTCTATCCCGGCTTCCTGCAATTGTCCGGTTTCATGACCATGAACCTCGACCGCCACATGATCGCGCAGAAGGATTTCTTCCTGCACCTGGTCAAGGACGACGGGGATTCGGCCGAGCGGCACCGCGAATTCTACGACGAATATCTCGCGGTCATGGACATGACGGCCGAATTCTACCTGCAGACCGTCGACACGGTGTTCATCAAGCACTCGCTGCCGAAAGGCGAAATGATGCATCGCGGCCGCAAGGTCAACACCAAGGCCATCCGCAATGTGGCGCTGCTGACGGTCGAAGGCGAGAATGACGATATCTCGGGTCTCGGCCAGACCGAAGCGGCGCAGACCATCTGCTCCAACATTCCCGATGACATGCGGCATCACTACGTGCAGCCGAAAGTCGGCCATTACGGGGTGTTCAACGGGTCGCGGTTCCGGTCCGAGATCGCGCCGCGGATCCTCGATTTCATGCGCACCCATGCCCGCGGCAACGCTGCCAGGAAGGCCAAGCCAAAACTGGTCAAGGGCGGCCGGAGCGACTGACAACGATTTAAGACGCATTTTAGGCATTCGAAATTTCTCTTTTAAAACAAGAGAATGTCGGATTCCTGCGGGCATTTTCTTGAATAGGGTCGCAGTCCATACCACATCAAAATCACAAGGGAACGATCCCCGCTTCCCTTCACCAGATGAGGTTTTGACCGATGACACAGACTGCATTGATCCGTCCCGCCTGGACGCCTGCCACCATCGCCCTGATGGTTCTCGGCTTCATGGTGTTCTGGCCGCTCGGCCTTGCAATGCTCGCCTACATTATCTGGGGCGACCGGCTTGAGGGCTTCAAGGCCGACGTGAACCGCGCCACCGACAACTTCGCATGTTCGTTCCGCAAGTCCACGCAGGGCCGGCATGGCATGCGCGCCAGCAGCGGCAATGCCGCATTCGACGACTGGCGTGACGCCGAACTGGCGCGGCTCGATGAAGAGCGCAAGAAGCTCGACGAGATGCGCCGCGAGTTCGACCAGCACATGCGCGACCTGCGCATGGCACGCGACCGCGAGGAATTCGACCGCTTCATGGCCAACCGCCAGGCAAGCCAGAACAAGTCCCGGCCTTCCGGCTCGGTTCCGGAAATCGACGGGTAACCGCACCACCGATGACCTCCCCGAAAGGGCGGCGTGACAAGCGCCGCCCTTTTTGTTGTCTGCAAACGCGCTTCCGCGCACAGGTCGGGCTTCGGACCGGGCGTGGCATTTTCCATCCCCGTCCCGCGGACGAATCGGATAAATACCTCAGCATGTTCGGACTTGGTCGCCCTTCCCGCAAAACTCTTCAGCCGCGCCCCAGCGCGGTGACCGTCAATGGCCGCGACCTGCCCCTGTCGATCCGCGAGAACGCCCGGGCGACCCGGATGACGCTCAGGATCGAACCGGGCGGACAGGCGCTGAAGCTGACCATTCCAAAGGGACTGCGCGACCGCGAGATCGATGAATTCCTGACCCGCCACCATGGCTGGCTGATGACAAGGCTAGCGCGGGTGGAAGACGCCGGACCGCTGACAGATCAGGGCAGGATCGCCATTCGCGGCATAGACCACCGGATCGAGATGACCGGCAAGCTTCGCGGCATCGCCGAGCAGACCGAGGTCAACGGCGTGCCCACCCTGTTGGTTTCGGGATTGCCGGAGCATATTGGCCGTCGGGTGTCGGACCACCTCAAGCGCGTGGCAAAGGCGGAGCTGGAAATACTGGTCCGCACTCACGCGGCAACGCTGGGCAAGCCGGTCCGGGGGATCGCCTACAAGGACACGAGGAGCCGCTGGGGATCATGCACGTCTGACGGCAATTTGTCGTTTTCCTGGCGGATCGCGATGGCGCCGGATTTCGTCATCGACTACCTCGCCGCCCACGAGGTGGCGCATCTGAAGGAAATGAACCACGGACCGGATTTCTGGGCCACCTGCAAGGCGCTTTGCCCGCGGACGACCGAGGCCAAGCGCTGGCTCAAGCAGAACGGCTCGCGGCTGTTCGCGGTGACGTTCTAGAACCGCGCAACAGGTCCAGTTAACATCAACGGGCAGACCATCCATATCTCGACTCTGGCGCCGATTTGTGCGACGTCAGCCGCCATGACGATACAGATCAAGATTTGCGGCCTGAGCACGCCCGAAGCGGTGGATCGCGCGGCCGATCTCGACGCCGACATGGCAGGCTTCATCTTTTTCGAGAAGAGCCCCCGCCACGTGACAATCGAGACTGCCGCCAACCTGGCCGCGCGGGCGCGGGCGCGTGGGCTTCAGACGGTCGCCGTCACCGTCGACATGGATGATTCCGGTCTGGACGCCATTGTCGCCAGCATGAAGCCGGACTGGCTGCAACTGCATGGCGACGAGAGCCCGGCGCGCGCAGCCGACGTGAAGGCCCGGTACGGCCTGCCGGTGATGAAGGCCTTCGCCATCCGCGACGCCTCGGACCTGACACGGATCGAGCCCTATCGCGGCATTGCCGACCGCTTCCTGTTCGATGCCAAGCCGCCAAAGGGTTCCGATCTTCCCGGCGGCAATGGCGTGAGCTTTGACTGGCGGCACCTTGCCACGCTTGACGGGGGAACCAGTTACATGCTTTCCGGTGGGTTGACGAAAGACAATGTCGGCGAGGCGCTCGATATCAGCCATGCGCCGGGTGTCGATGTCTCATCCGGAGTCGAAAGCGCACCCGGCATCAAGGACCTCGACATGATGAATGACTTTGTCCGGGCTGTTCGCGATGCGGATCAGGCCATGACAGGCAAGGGACGGTCCCAGGAGTAGATGATTTGAACCAGACAAGCACCCCAAACTCATTCCGTACCGGTCCTGACGAGCAGGGCATGTTCGGCATTTTCGGCGGCCGTTTCGTTGCCGAAACGCTGATGCCGCTGATTCTCGAGCTGGAAGAGGAATGGACCCGGGCCAAGGCCGACCCTGCCTTCCGCGCCGAGCTTGACCATCTCAATGCGCATTACACCGGACGCCCGTCGCCGATGTATTTCGCCGAGCGGCTGACCGATCATCTCGGCGGCGCCAAGATCTACTTCAAGCGCGACGAGCTCAACCACACCGGATCGCACAAGATCAACAATTGCGTCGGCCAGATCCTGCTGGCCAAGCGCATGGGCAAGACACGGATCATCGCCGAAACCGGCGCCGGCCAGCATGGCGTCGCTTCGGCAACCGTTGCGGCGCGCTTCGGCTATCCGTGCGAAGTCTACATGGGCGCGACCGACGTGCAGCGCCAGGCGCCCAACGTGTTCCGGATGAAGCTCCTGGGCGCCCAGGTGCACCCGGTGACGTCCGGCCATGGTACGCTGAAGGACGCGATGAACGAGGCGCTGCGCGACTGGGTGACCAATGTCGACGACACCTATTACCTGATCGGCACCGCTGCCGGGCCGCATCCCTATCCGGAAATGGTGCGCACTTTCCAGTCGGTGATCGGCCAGGAAGCCCGCGAGCAGATGATCGCCATGGAAGGCCGGCTGCCCGATATGCTAATTGCAGCTGTCGGCGGCGGCTCCAACGCCATCGGCCTGTTCCATCCGTTCCTGGACGACAAGGACGTGCAGATCGTCGGCGTCGAGGCGGGCGGCAAGGGGCTGGACGGCGAGGAGCATTGCGCCTCGCTCACCGCCGGTTCTCCCGGAGTGCTGCACGGCAACCGCACCTACCTGCTGCAGGACGGCGACGGCCAGATCAAGGAAGGCCATTCGATTTCGGCCGGTCTCGATTATCCCGGCATCGGCCCGGAACATTCATGGCTGAAGGAATCCAACCGCGTCGAATATGTGCCGATCATGGACACGGAAGCGCTGGAAGCCTTCCAGCTGCTGACCCGGCTTGAAGGCATAATCCCGGCGCTGGAACCCAGCCACGCGCTGGCCGAGGTGATCAAGCGGGCGCCGAAAATGGGCAAGGACCAGATCATCGTGATGAACCTGTGCGGCCGCGGCGACAAGGACATCTTCACTGTCGGCAAGATCCTCGGCGTGGAGCTCTGATCATGACCACTCGCATTGATACCCGTTTTGAGAAACTCAAGGCCGAGGGCCGGCCGGCGCTGGTGACCTATTTCATGGGCGGAGACCCGGACTACGATACCTCGCTGAAGATCATGCAGGCGCTGCCCGGCGCCGGCTCCGACGTGATCGAGCTCGGCATGCCGTTCTCGGACCCGATGGCCGACGGCCCGGCGATCCAGATGGCCGGACAGCGGGCGCTCAAGGGCGGCCAGTCGCTCAAGAAGACGCTGGCGCTGGCTGCCGATTTCCGCAAGGGCGACAATGAAACGCCGATCGTGCTGATGGGCTACTACAACCCGATCTACATCTACGGCGTCGAGCGCTTTCTGGTCGATGCCAAGCAAGCCGGAATCGACGGCCTGATCGTGGTCGACCTGCCGCCGGAAATGGACGACGAACTGTGCCTGCCGGCACTGAAGGCCGGCATCAACTTCATCCGGCTGGCGACCCCGACCACCGACGACAAGCGGCTGCCGCGGGTGCTCTCCAACACGTCGGGCTTCGTCTACTACGTCTCGATGACCGGGATCACCGGCTCGGCGATTGCCGACACTTCGAAGGTCAACCAGGCCGTCGACCGGATCAAGAGCCATACCAACCTGCCGGTCTGCGTCGGTTTCGGGGTGAAGACCGCCGAGCAGGCGCGCGCCATCGGCCAGTCGGCGGACGGCGTCGTGGTAGGCACCGCGATCGTCAACCAGATCGCCAACACGCTTGATGCCAAGGGTGCGGCAACCTCCGACACGGTCGAGAGCGTTGCGACCATGGTGCGCGGGCTCGCCACCGGCGTGCGCGCCGCACGCCTTGCACCGACGCAGTAACAACCCCACATTGGGTGACGAACCGGAGAAAACGCGTTGAACTGGATTACCAACTACGTCAGGCCGAAGATCAATTCGATGCTGGGCCGCCGCGAGGTGCCGGAAAATCTCTGGATCAAGTGTCCCGAGACCGGGGAAATGGTGTTCCACAATGACCTGGAAGAAAACCATTTCGTGATTCCCGCCTCGGGCTATCACATGAAGATGTCGGCCGAGGCGCGGCTCAAGCACATGTTCGACGAGGGCAAGTACGAGTTGCTGCCGTCGCCGAAGGTGCCGCAGGATCCGCTCAAGTTCCGCGATTCGAAGAAATACAGCGACCGCCTGCGCGACAGCCGGACCAAGACCGGCCTCGAGGATTCCGTCGTCGCGGCGCACGGATCGGTCCAGGGCGTCAAGATCGTCGCCTGCGTGCATGATTTCTCCTTCATGGGCGGATCGCTCGGCATTGCCGCGGGCGAGGCCATCATCCAGGCCTTCGAGGCGGCGATTGCCCGCAAATGCCCGCTGGTGATGTTCCCGGCATCCGGCGGCGCCCGCATGCAGGAAGGCATCCTGTCGCTGATGCAACTGCCGCGCACCACCGTTGCGGTGGAAATGCTCAAGGAAGCCGGCCTGCCTTACATCGTGGTGCTGACCAATCCGACCACCGGCGGGGTCTCGGCCTCCTACGCGATGCTGGGCGACATTCACCTGGCCGAACCGGGTGCGGAAATCTGCTTTGCCGGCAAACGGGTGATCGAACAGACGATCCGGGAAAAGCTCCCCGAGGGCTTCCAGACATCGGAATATCTGCTCGACCATGGCATGATCGACATGGTGGTGCATCGTCACGACATCCCGGCGACCGTTGCCCGGTTGCTGCGGATCTTCCTCAAGCTGGATGCCCCGGCGCCACGGGCTCTGCCTGCACCTGCCGCTGAAGCGGCGGAATAAGCTTCCAGCAAAGGCCGGCAACGGCGGGAGGAACGGTCGTGTCGTCTGCCGAACGGGAAATCAATGCGCTGATGGCGCTGCATCCGAAGGGCTTCGACCTGTCGCTCGGACGGATCAGCCGGTTGCTCGAACGGCTCGGAAATCCGCATGAAAAACTGCCGCCGGTGATCCATGTCGCCGGGACCAACGGCAAGGGGTCGACGACCGCTTTCTGCCGTTCCATCCTCGAAGCGCAGGGATTGAAGGTCCACGTCCACACGTCGCCGCATCTGGTCAACTGGCACGAGCGGTTCCGCATCGGGGCCGAGGGCGGCGGACACCTGGTCGACGACGAGGTTCTGGCGGATGCCGTCCGCCGGGTTGCCGAGGCCAACCGGGGCGAGACGATCACCGTCTTCGAGATCCTGACCGCCGTCATGTTCGTGCTGTTTTCGGAGCATCCGGCGGACGCCGCCGTGATCGAGGTGGGGCTCGGCGGCCGCTTCGACGCGACCAACGTGATCGCCCATCCGGCGGTTTCCGTGATCATGTCGATCTCGCTCGATCACCAGGCCTATCTCGGTGACCGGGTGGAACTGATCGCGGCGGAGAAGGCCGGGATTATCAAGCCTGGTTCGCCGGTGGTGATCGGGGCACAGACCGAGGATGCGGCGCGCGGCGTTCTGGTTGAAACCGCGGAACGGCTCGGATGTCCGGTCAGCGTCTACGGCCAGGATTTCTTCGCCGTCGAGGAAAACGGGCGGATGGCTTACCAGGATGATGAGGAACTGCTCGACCTGCCGTTGCCCAAGCTGGCGGGCCGGCACCAGCAGGCCAACGCGGCGGCTGCGATCCGGGCGCTGAAGGCGGCCGGATTTGGCCTGACCGAGCAGTCCATCACGGAAGGCCTGCTCAATGTCTCCTGGCCCGGACGGCTGGAGCGACTCACGCACGGGCGGCTTGTCGAGGGCGCCATGGATGGCGTCGAGTTCTGGATCGATGGCGGGCACAATCCCGGCGCGGGCCAGGTGATCGCCGAGGCGATGGCCAATCTCAATAACCGCGAATCGCGGCCATTGTTCCTGATCACCGGGATGATCAACACCAAGGACCCGGTCGGATACTTCGAAGCCTTTGCCGGCATGGCCCGGCATGTGTTCACCGTGCCGGTGCCCGATTCCGACGCGAGCCTGGATCCGGACTTCCTTGCCGATACCGCCGACGAGGCTGGATTGACCGCCGAACCGGCTGAAAGCGTCGAGGCGGCGATCGCCGCCATCTGCAGAAACTGGAACGGCCTCGAACGGCCACCGCGGATCCTGATCGGCGGTTCGCTTTATCTTCTCGGTGACGTTCTCAGGGTCAACGGCACCCCGCCGGTTTGATCCCCACCAGGCTTCATTCTGTCTGAACAAGCACAAAACCCGCCCGGTTGCCCGGACGGGTTTTTGATTTTCCGAAGCAGGAACCTCAGGCGATGGCGCCGGAAATCCAGTTGGAAAGCGCGGTCTTGGGCGAAGCACCGACCTTGATGTCGGCCACGGCGCCGCCCTTGAACATGGCAAGCGTCGGGATCGAGCGAACGCCAAACTGCGAAGCGAGCTCCGGGTTCTCGTCGATGTTGAGCTTGGCGACCTTGACGCTGCCTTCCATCTCGTTCGAGATTTCCTCAAGGCTCGGAGCGATCATCTTGCACGGCCCGCACCATTCGGCCCAGAAGTCGACCACGACAGGCACGGTCGAATCGAGCACTTCGCTCTGAAAATTGGCGGCGTCTACTTTTACGGTTGCCATGATTCGGCACTCCTTTGATGGATGACTCAGAT
>JAHJUC010000140.1 GCA_018829385.1 Alphaproteobacteria bacterium | reverse complement strand
GAAAAGATGTTGTCCTGGCTGAACCAGCCGCGCAGTTCCGGCTCGCAGGTCGCAAGCAGCGGCTCCGCCACGTGGATGATCCCGGCGCCGGGCGTTCCGCACAGCCATTTGAGGCTTGTCGAAAGCGTGAAGTCCACATGCGGCCTGTCCACGTGGAAAGGCAGCAGTCCAACGCCCTGGGTGATGTCGACGCCAACCAGGCTCCCCATCCGTCGTCCATGGGCGACGAGGCTTTCGAGGTCGCAGCGGTGCGAGGCGGTGGAGGTGACGAAGGTCAAGAGCGCCAGCCCGACGCTCTCGTCCCAGGCCGCGATGATGTCCTCGTCGCGCACCCAGCTTTCGCCGGGCCGCAACGGCACCGTCCTGAGGTCGAAGCCGAACCGCCTCGCCAGCCCCGATAGCAGGAAATGCAGGCTCGGGAAGCAATCGCCTGCAACCAGCAGCGTCCGGTCCTTCAGATGACGTTCGGGCAGGGCGCCGATCAGGCTGTAGAGAGCGGTGGTCACGTTTTCCGCCGAGGTCAGCGTGCCTTTCGGGGCGCCGATCAGCTTGCTCCACAGGTCGATGAATTGCTGCCGCGCGCCCAGCGCCCGCATCCACTGGCCGTCATCCAGCGCGCCCCAGCTCTTTGAGAAGCCGGAAAACGCGACCTCCATGTCCTCGTCCTTGCCGGGATACATGCCGATCGAATGGTAGAGGAAGTAGCCGGAACCGTCTTGCGTCTTCTGGGTCATGATCGTTCATGCTGCCTTTATAATTGTCTTAGAAACCGAGAACGGCTGGAAGCCAAAGGCTGATGCCGGGGAATGCCGCGACCAGTACGAGCATGCCCAGCGTCACCAGCAGGAATGGTGCCGTCGAGCGCAGCAGCGGCCCCAGTCCGCAGCCGGCGATTTTTTCCGCAGCGAACAGACACACGCCCAGCGGCGGCGTGAGAAGACCGACATTCAGGTTGAGAATGGCGACGGCGCCAAAATGCAACGGGTCGATCCCGGCCCGGGTGGCGGCGAGCGAGAGCAACGGGCCGAACAGGATGATGACGGTGGTCGGATCGATCACCATGCCGAGCACCAGCAGGATCAGGTTGAACACCAGCATCGTGCCCAGATAGCCCAGGCCCCAATTCTCGACCGTGGCTCCAACGAGTTGCGGCACATTTTCCATCCCCATCGCCCAGGAGAATGCCGCGCCACAACCAACAATGATCAGCAGTTGCCCGGAAAAAAGGGCCGACCGGCTGAACACATCGGCCAGCGCGGACAGGCGGATCGAGCGGTAAAGGACGACGGAGACGATTAGCGCGTAGGCTGCGGCAATGCCGCCGGCCTCCGTCGGGGTCATGATGCCGCCGAGCATCCCGGTAAGGATGATCACCGGGATCATCAACGGAACCAGCGCATGGCCGGTGGCCCGGCCGATCGCCTGCGGCGAGCGGTCCATCTCGACGCGCGGAAAATCGTAGATCCGCGCCTGCACCGCCACCAGCCCCATCTGGACAACCCCGATCAGCAGGCCCGGGATCAGCGTCGCGGCCATCAGCGCGCCGATCGAGACATCCGACATGGAGCCGTAGATCACCGCGATCAGTGACGGCGGAACCATTGGGCCGATGATCGACGAGGAGGCGGTCACCGCCGCGGCGTAGGCCGGCGTATAGCCTTGGCGGATCATCGCCGGGATGAAGACGCGACCCAGCGAGGCGATGTCGCCCAGCGCAACGCCGGTGATGCCGGAAAACAGGATCGATGCGCCGACATTGACCTGGGCAAGCCCGCCGCGCATCCAGCCGAAGATGGCGTTGGCGAAGTTGACCAGCCGGTCGGTGATCTTTCCGGCGTTGACCATCTCGCCTGCGAGGATGAACAGCGGCACCGCCATCAGCACGAAACTGTCCATGCCCTGGTAGACCCGCTCGGAGGAGATCGGCAGGAAAGACCAGTTACCGGTCACGGACACCCAGACCAGGACAGAAGCCATCATGGCCCAGGCGATCGGAAGGCCGACCAGGATCAGACCCAGAAAGCTGACGAGAAGGACGACGAGGGAAAGGGTCACGAGCGGGCGTCCCCGGCGACGATCCGCAGCAATGCGAAGACCGATGCAAAGAAGAACGAGACCGGCAGGACGCTGTAGGGATAGGAAAGCGGGATCTGCATTCCCTCGCTGGTCTGGCCGGCGGCAAACATCATCGTATCGACGCCGAACCAGATCAGCGTCAGGAAAACCATGAGCGAAATGACATCGAGCGCCACCTCCAGGATCCGCCGCGCCTTGGGCCACACCGCTCCCAGCATGGTCGGCACGAAATCGATCCTTATATGGGCGGCGTCTCGCACCCCGACAGCGGCGGCGAGCAGCGCCATCCAGATCATGGCATAGCGTGCCGTTTCCTCGGTAAAGAGCGGGACGCTGCCCCAGCCGTAGCGGCTGATCACCTGGAAGACCACGAGCGTGGCCAGGACAACCAGGCACAACGCCGCGATGGCGCGCAAGCCCTTGTCGACAAGGTCGATGATGATGCGCGCCATCGAGGTCATGTGTTATTCCGCCGCCTTGGCCGCTGCAATTGCGTCGTCGATCAGGGCAGGCGTATCGACATTGTCCTTGAGCCAGCCGATGGCCGCCGGCTGCATGACATCGCGGAACGCCGCCTTGGCGCTCGGGTCGAGCTCGATGACGGTGACCCCGTTCTGCTTTGCGAATTCGATCGCACCGGCTTCCATTTCACGGGACTTGGCGCGGTTGAACGCGATGGCCTTGGCCGCCGCATCTGTGATCACCTTCTGCTTGGCCTCGTCGAGGCTCGCAAAGAAACCGTCATTGATGCCGAGCGGTCCAAACGCATAGGTGTGGCCGGTCAGGGTGAGATGGGACTGCACCTCGTAGAGCTTGACCAGGTTGAACACTGAAACCGAATTGTCCTGCCCGTCGACGACGCCGGTCTTGAGCGAGGTGTAGAGTTCACCGAAGGCGATTGGAGCCGCCGACGCGCCGAGCGCCTCGACTGGTATCGTTGCCAGCGGGCCGAGCACGCGCATTTTCAGGCCGGCCATATCGCCGGTTGCCTGGATCGCCTTGTTCGCGCTGAAATGCTTGAAGCCGCCCGATTCCCACCATCCGAGAACCCGGATGCCGGTCTTTGCCCGTACGTCTTCCGCCAGGGCCTGTCCGAAGGGGCCGTCAAACACGGCCCATGCGGTCTGCTCCGTGGGAAACAGATAAGGCATATTGAGGATCTGGATGTCGCGGTGGACGGTTGCGTAATTGCCGTCAGCCGCGTCGCTCATCTGAATGACGCCGCGCCGCATCTGGTTCAGGCGCTCGTTCGGTGCGCCCAGAGCACCGGCATAGACGAGGTCGACCGTCATCTCGGAATTGGCCTCGACTTCCGTCTTGAAGGTTTCGTACATGCCGTTGACGAAATCAAAGCCCGTCGCGTTCTGAGGCAGGGACAGGCCCACCTTGATTTCCTGGGAGAGCGCCGGCACCGCGGCCGCCGCCATGACGGCGCTGGCAAGCAGGATTGATCGCATAAGAGTTTTCATCAAAATTCCCCATTGTGGTTTGGCCCCGGTTGACCCGATGGCCGTTCTCTCGGTGTCGCGCCTGAAACGCGAAGGGCCGACAAGTCTCAAGTTTCACATCATCCGACCCGACTTACGCCTCCCAAAGAGCACCGGTCAGGTCTGACTGGCCTTTTATGGAAAATGGGTCGATGCCGATAAGCCGACTGTTACACAGCAACGATACGGGCTTCTCGGGGCGGAGAAAGACGAGGAATAATCATCTCTATAACTTTTTGTCATCATGCGCGGAATGACTGGCGCGAGACAGATTGCGCGCCGCGGATCCGAAACTGGCCGCAAGCGCCGCGGCCGCCGGCGTGAAAACACTGGCCCGCCTGCGGATCAGGCAAAGCTCGGCGCTTTCCAGGCGGTCCTCGATCGGCACCTCGACGACGCCTGCAAGCGTGGCGATGCTCTTGACCATTTCGCTGGGAATGAGGCCGATCAGCTCGCTTGATGCAACGGTCATGATCATTGCGGTGAAAGTTTCGCAGGTCAGCTTGCAAAGAGGCCGTGGCATGTCGAGTTGCCTTGCCGCCGCGTACAGAGCCTGCGCCGTGGCACTCTCCTGGGTCGGAAGCACCCATTCGGCACCCGCAAGGTCTCTCAGTCTCGATGCTGATGCAAGTGGATGACCGCGCCGTACGACGGGTGAAAGGGTCGTTGCCATCAGCGGTTCGCGGACAAGGTCTTCCGGCCAATCGGTTTCGGGTGCAGGCGCGATGGCGAAGTCGAGCGAACCTTCGCGAACCTGCGGCAGCAGGAACGGATAGGCGCTGGCCGCGATACGCAAGCTGATATCTGGCCATTTCTTGCGAAAATTGGTGAGTACCACAGGCAGGAGCAGAGTGCCGGGCAGATGCGACAGCGCAACCGAGATAGAGCCCTTCCGGGCCCCCTTGATCTGGTCGAGCGCTTCGATGGACGTCTTGAGTTCCGAATCGATAAGCCTTGCATGGGCAAGCAGCACCTGCCCGTATTCAGTCAGGACTGCTCCATGCACGGAGCGATCGAACAGGCGGACATCAAGTTCCGCCTCCAGCCTCTGCAGGGCCTTCGTCACAGCTGGCTGGGTGAGCCCGAGAACACGCGACGCGGCGTGCTGGCTGCCGGTGTCAACGATGGCGAGAAATATCCTGAGTGGATTGAGTCTCATTGGCCTAGGCCCTTCTTCGGTCTCAGGTTTCAGCTGCTGTTGGTGTGGGGTGTGAAGTCACGTGCATGATGACCTCTTGCCCAGTGGTCTACGCCTGTGAGTAAGTCCGATCCACCTTGTGATCCAATCGGGACTTGTTTGCAATTTCGCTTGGGACGAAGTGCTCGAGTTTGTCGCCCGGGGGGCGGAGGATCAGTGGAACGAGCAAGGGTGCGAATTATTGGGAAGCGGTATTCAAGGAACATCCAGAGTTCTTCCGCGTCAATTCGCGGGACGACAAGGCATCCCTGGTCTGGAGGCGGCAGTTCCCGCAAAATTTCAATGTGGACGACATCAAGGAAACGGTTCCGGACGATGAAATCGATGGCACCGCAGAGGACTGCGTCAGCCGAAAGCCTCCGGACGCCGAGCAGATAACTGCGTTGATAGACGTGGCCGTCAAGCTGCATGATCGCGCCCTTGAAGAGCACAAGGCCGGCAAATGGTGGATTCCGCTGGTAACGGCTGCATTGGCGTTCGTCAGTGGGCTTTTGGTCCCGTGGCTCGGCAAACTGGTCGGTTGAGCGACCCGCGGTGGTTACTATGTGGTTACTTTTTCAAAGTAGCCAAACTGAAGATTTCGCTAAATCATTGGAAATATTGGCGCACCCGACAGGATTCGAACCTGTGACCTCTGCCTTCGGAGGGCAGCACTCTATCCAGCTGAGCTACGGGTGCATCCGTGGCGCCTGGCGGGCGGCGGGTCTGCCCGAAAGGGCATGACCTGTGCGGCGCAAAGCAGCTGACAAGCGGTCTTCTAGCTGATCGCGGGCGGCGCATCAACGTCGAAAATGGTTTCTCCGGTCCGAATTCGCGGACCGCTGGCCCCTGACCGCTGGCACCAGGCGCGATGCGCCTGCGGCGAGTTTCTGTCTGCGGCGCGCCGAATCGTCAGGACTGTTGCAGCCATCCGTGCCGCACGGGTGCCCGGCCGCTGGTTGCAGCTCCTCGCCGGCTTCGGCGGGGGGCCAGCAGGCAAGGCCTCAGGCAGCCTTCCGCCAGCTTTCCTTGCGCACGAATGTCATCAGTTCGTCCGACGCCATCGGACGGGCCAGCGCAAAGCCCTGCAGCGTGTCGCAGCCGATGTCGCGCAGGATCGAGACATGCTCCCGGGTTTCGACGCCTTCGGCCACGACCTTGATGCCCAGCGATTGGCCGATGTCGATGATCGATGCGATCAGGTTGCGCTGGCTGGGGGAGCTGACCAGCGGTGCAATCAGCTGACGGTCGATCTTCAGCCGCGTCGGCTTGACCTGCACCAGGCTGACGATGGAGGCGAAACCGGTGCCGAAATCGTCTATTTCAATGTCGATGCCAAGGGCCTTGAGATGGGCGATGTTGCCGACGATGGTTTCGTTCTTGTCATCGAGAAAGATCGACTCGAGCAATTCGAACGAGAGCGTTCCGGGATCGAACGCCAGGCCGTTCAGGCTCTCGATGAGATCGTCTTCGTAAAGCCTGCCGGCCGAAACATTGACCGACATCTTGGGGATCGAAATGCCTGCCGCCTTCCAGCGGGTCGATTGCCACAAGGTCTGCTCAAGGATCGCCCGGTCGATGAGCGGCACCACGTTGAGCTCGCCCGCGGTCTTGAGGAATTTGTCCGGCCCAAGGACGCCTTCGGTCGGATGGATCCAGCGGACCAGCGCCTCGACGCCGACTATATCCAGCGTCCTGGCATCGAACTGCGGCTGGAAATACGGCACGAACTCGTTCCGGTCCAACCCGTTGAGAATGTCATCGGCGACGCGCTTGGTGCGGATGATCTCGGCTTTCAGCGAGGCATTGAAGAATTCGTGGCGGTTGCGGCCGTTGCTCTTGGCCCGGTAGAGCGCGATATCCGCATCGACAAGCAGGCGCTTGCCGCAATGCGCCTTGTCCGGGTCGGCCATCGCTATTCCGATGCTGACGCCGAAACGGCATTCATGCCCCTCATAGGGCACGGGCTCGCGCATTTTCATGATGATCCGGCTGGCCAGCGCCGCCAGTTGCTCCTCGCTGGTCCGTGATGCAATGGCAATGATGAATTCGTCGCCGCCAATCCGGGCGACGAAATCGCCGGTGCGAACGCTGCTCGACAACACCGAAGCTGCATGGGTCAGCATGGCGTCTCCGGCGGCATGGCCCAGCGTGTCGTTGATCTGCTTGAAGCGGTCAAGGTCGATATGCAGCAGGGCGGTAACGCTGTCCCCGGCCTGGTCACCGGCAAGCTTCTTGTCCAGGAACCGGCGGTTCGGCAGTCCGGTCAGACTGTCGTGCAACGAATTGCGCTCCATCTGGGCCCGGGCTTCCTCGAGTTCCGCGTTGCGTTGCTCGGCGCTCTGTTTGGCCGCGAGCAGGCTGGCGTTGAGCTCGATGTCCGTCGAGACATCCCAGTTCACCCCGACGATGTAGCGCTGGCCGCCGAAGTCTGTGTGCACGGCGCCGATGGCGCGAATCCACCTCGTCACCCCTTCGCGCGTGATAACGCGAAAGTTGGAACGGTAGGTCTGGCCGGCATTGACCGCCTGTTCGAATTCCTCGTTGGCCTGCAAGCGGTCGTCGGGGTGAACCGCGGTGAGCCAGGTGTCTATCGTGACCTGCCTGGCATCACTGGAAACGCCATAGAGTTCCCGCATCCGGCTGTCCCATGTCAGTTCCGACGTGCTGAGGTTGAGTTCCCAGACGCCGATCCTGGATGTATCGAGGGCGAGCTGGTGGCGTTCGGACAGCCGCTGAAGCTGGCGCTGCCGCCGCGCCAGTTCCTGCATGTGGGTATGGCGCAGATCGTTGAGGTAGCCGGCGATCGAGATCGGCAGGATAACCAGCAACCCGGCAAGCAGGATGAGAAACCGGAACTGCCAGGCATTCTCGGGCGTGCTGGACCAGCCGGCTACGGGAATGGCCGCAATCTGCCAGCTGCCGCTTGGCAGGGAAACCTGGGATGTCACCGGATCGTCGTTGAAGATCTCCGGGTCGCCAAAGAAAATATCGCCCTCTCCACCCGTCGCGTCCTGTCCGCGAATGGCGATCTTTATTGGCAGATCAGCCGAGGTCAGGCCGCTCTCGGCGTAAAGCCGTTCCACGTCGACCACCGCTGACACCAGCCCCCACAATTTCTTTTCACCTGCGTCCCCCGGGTAGAAAACCGGAAAACGGCCGACAAACCCCTGTCCGCCCTGCAGCAGGTTGACTGGGCCGGCCAGCACCATTTGCTCCGACCGGACCGCGCGCATTGCGGCTTCGCGCTGCTTCTCGTTCGTGCGGTAATCGAGGCCGATGGCCTGCTCATTGCCCTCCATCGGATACATAAGGCTGATGACCAGCCCGGGTGCGCCGGCAATGTTGCGCAATTGCGAATGCTTGCCGACCAGTCCTCCGGCAATGTTGGCGAAACGCGCCTGGTCCATGTCGGGCTGCGTCGCAATGACCGAAACCAGCCCGCGGACAAGCTGGATATTGCTGTTGATGTTGCCTTCCAGCTTTGCCCGCACCAGTCCAAGCTGCTCGCTGACTTTGGCGTGGGAACTCTGAAGATGAACGATGCGGTTCTGGTATTCGGCGAACACACCGGTCGCCACCGTAACCGCGAGTGCAATTGAGCCCGCAATGACACTCGGTCTGGAAAACAGATTACCGCGTTTCAGATTGAGCTTGGAACTTTTTGACATTGCAATACACAAGTAACCGTTGGTGAGTGCCCGAAGCCCTGGTAGGGGTTCCGGCAGCCGGATTTGATTTCCAGGACAATGCTAATTCAGAAAATTGTAATAAATGACTAAGGAACTTGCGGAAATCTGACCACGAAGTGGTATGGGGAGAATATCTTTCTTCAAGACACCAAGAAGCCGGGCGGTTTCTTCCGACTAGTCGAGTAGAGCGGGCTTTGGGCTCGGCCTTTATCCGTTCGTCCAGCTGTATTGTATCCTCCACCGCGGCCTGAAACCGCGACCGGATCAAGAGATCATCCCCGCGCCGCCAAGCACGAGGTTGGAATCCGATGCCGGAGCCACGTTTTCTGTTTGGGTCACATTTTCCCGAACGTGCATGACAAACCGGATCTCACCTGATTAAATGATCCTGCTGGCGTGCCTCCGACCTGGGAGAAGGATGGGAGAGGGGCAATCGACAGTCTCATTGCGCGTGCCGATGAAAGCGCTTGCATCAAGAATTATTCGGGAGAAAAGCATGTTGAAATTGAAATCCGTCAAGACATTGATGATTGCATCTGCAGTCTCGCTTGCCGCGGCCACTGGCGCTCTGGCGTTTCCGGACAAGTCGATCGAGTACATCATTCCGTTCGGTCCGGGGGGCGAATCCGATATTTCCGCTCGCTTTCAGCAGCCGTTTTTCAAGGACAAGTTCGGTCAGGATCTCGTGGTTTCCTACAAGCCCGGCGGCGGCGGCGCGGTCGGCTGGGCCCAGCTCAATTCGATGGCGACCGATGGTTACACGATCATGGGCGTCAACCTGCCGCATATCGTCATTCAGCCCGCGCAAAAGGATGTCGGTTACACCACCGAGGACATCAGGACATTCTACATGTTCCACTACACCCCCGATGCGATCGTGGTGACGGCGGACAGCCCCTACCAGACGCTTGAAGACCTGATTGCCGACGCCAAGGCCAATCCCGGCGCGCTCACCATGTCCGGTTCCGGCAAGGCGACGGCCAACCACCTGGCCCAGATCCGCTTCGACAAAATGGCCGGCATCAAGACCACCTATGTGCCTTTCAAGGGAACCGGAGCGTCCGTCACCGCCATGCTCGGCAAGCAGGTCAAGGCGCAGTGGGGCTACACCACCGTAGGTGCTGCCCAGGGTGAAGCGGTCCGGATGCTGGCGGTCGCCATGGAAGAGCGCCATCCGCTGTTCCCCGACGTGCCGACCTTCAAGGAACTCGGCTTTGACATGGTCGGGGGCGCCTATCGCGGCATGGCCGTCCCGAAGGACACGCCGGACGAAACCGTCAAGGCGCTGTCCGACATGTTCGGGGAAATCAACGCCGACGAGGCCTTCCGCAAGCAGATGCTGGATGGCGGATTCGCCCTTCTCGATGTTGGTGTCGATGGCATGGGCGATTTCATGAAGGCCCGCAAGGACGAGTACATCGAGGCGGCAACACAAGCCGGTCTGCTCAACTGATCCATTGCCGTTCATCCGGGCCCGTCCGGCCCGGATGCTCCTTTTGTGAAGCGTGAGGCGACATAACCGGCAAGCCGCATTCTGCGGTCGCTGGCGGGTAGTTGCTTGCACGCAAGCTGAATGGACAATCCGACATGGATTTCGAACATCTGGCCAATGCACTG